>CALLKA010000075.1 GCA_938008665.1 uncultured Bacteroidota bacterium | reverse complement strand
AGGAATTATTCCAAGGATTAAATCCTGCGAACATGCCAAGCATGACCTTGTTTGAAAATAAATTTCAGTACAATGAAATGTTGGTTGAAAAAAATATTAATTTTTATACCAACTGTGAGCATCACTTTGTTCCCTTCTTTGGGAAAGCACATGTGGCTTATATCAGCAGTGGTAAAGTAATTGGATTAAGTAAGTTGAATAGATTGGTGGAATATTTTTCAAAACGCCCACAAGTACAAGAGCGTTTAACCATGCAAATTGGTAAAGCATTACAAACAGTATTACAAACACAGGATGTTGCAGTGATGATGGATGCAAAGCATTTGTGTGTATCAAGTCGTGGTGTAAAGGATGACAGTTCGAATACGATCACTTCGTTTTTTGGAGGAAAGTTTCAGGAAGAAAATACGAAATCGGAATTCTTAAAATATATTGAAATAAATGATTAGTTAAGTCTGGGTTAGTAGTTTAAATCGTAAGTGAATGGCGGAGCAACAGCTCCGCCATTTTTGTATACAATACTTATGCGCAACTATTCTTCCACATATAACTGAATTCATATATTTTTGTAAAAACGAACAATATGTCAAAAAATGCATTTGTATTCCCAGGACAAGGAAGTCAATTTTCAGGAATGGGAAAAAACTTATATGAATCTAATGCCACTGCAAAGGAAATGTTTGAAAAGGCAAATGAAATTTTAGGTTTTAGAATTAGCGATATCATGTTTGAAGGAACCGATGAGCAGTTAAAGCAAACCAATGTTACACAGCCAGCAATTTTTATACATTCTGTAATTGCTTATTTGACTGCGCCTGCGGAAACTTCTGTTGCACCTGATATGGTTGCAGGTCATTCATTGGGAGAGTTTAGTGCTCTGGTTGCAAATAAAGCTTTGAGTTTTGAAGATGCATTGCGATTAGTAAGTATTCGTGCCAAAGCAATGCAAGCTGCTTGTGAAATACAACCCTCCACCATGGCCGCGGTGTTAGCGCTTGCCGATGAAAAAGTAGAAGAAGTTTGCGCGCAAGTACAAAATGAAACAGGGGAAATAGTGGTCCCTGCCAATTATAATTGCCCTGGACAGCTAGTGATATCTGGTTCGGTGAAGGGAATCGAGGTTGCATGTGAGCAAATGAAAGCAGCGGGTGCAAAACGTGCCTTGGTTTTACCAGTGGGCGGAGCATTTCATAGCCCATTAATGAATCCTGCAAAAATTGAATTAGCAGCTGCTATCGAAGCGACCCATTTTAACCAACCTATTTGTCCAGTTTACCAAAATGTAACTGCTACTGCGGTATCCGATCCAGCCCAAATAAAGCAAAATTTAATAGCCCAATTAACGGGCGCCGTGCGTTGGACACAAACTATTCAGGCCATGGTCGCCGACGGCGCCACCCATTTTACTGAGTATGGTCCAGGCAAGGTTTTACAAGGATTAGTTCAAAAGGTACACAAGGAAGCCGTGGTTACCGGAGTAAACTAAAAAATAACAGAACTTTTACAGGATATTCAAGCCTCTAGAGCAATCTCTAGGGGCTTTTTTCGTTTTGTTTTTGGGTACCTATGCCTAATTTACATTAAACGGTTTTACCATATTTTGAAAAAGAGGATACTATATATTTTGTTGGGAGTGATGCTTGGTTTCCAAGGGTGGGGGCAGAGTATAACAATTGTTCCCACTTCTTTGGTTTATACATATAACGGAGCTAGACAATTTCTTTTTAATAATAATATTGACCCAGGTACAAGTGTAGACCCTAGCCCAAGTTATACAATGAGTTACGTCGGAACTGGCTCTACTGTTTATGGACCGTCAAATCAGAGACCTATATCGGCTGGGACATATCAGGTTTCTGCAATTTTAACTTTAACAGATCTTGGTACATTTAATAGTACAAATATTGTAAGTTTTACTATTAATCAAGCAGTGCCAACATTAAGTGTAACGAACTCGCCAGTAACATATAATGGTAGTGCACAAAGTGCTGTATTAAGTAGTTCAGTTGCTGGTAGTATTACGAATGCGAAATATAATGGATCGGCTACAATACCAACGAATGCTGCTACCTATGCGATGACTGCGGATTTTGTGCCAACAGATGCGGTAAACTATACGAGCTTGAGTGTTGCGACAGCGGGTAATTTTATAATTGCTAAGGCGACACCAACATTAAGTGTAACGTTAGGCACATATACATATAATGGATCTCCACAAGGGCCTGGTGTAACGGAAACAAATACAGGAGGAAGTACTTCAACGCCATCATTTATTTATGTTGGAACGGGATCAACAACATATCCATCAAGTTCAACGAAGCCGACGAATGCAGGAAGCTATCAAGTAACTGCGAGTGTTGTTAGCGATGCGAACTATTTAGCAGCGAGTTCAAGTGCGACCTCTTTTACAATTAGTAAAGTAACATTAACTATAATAGCAGATAATAAAACAAAAACTCAAGGCGATCCCAATCCTTCATTTACTTTTACGTATAGTGGTTTTGTTGCCGGGGAAAATCCTTCGAGTTTAACCACTATTCCATCTGCAACATGCTCAGCAAATAATAGTTCAGCAGTTGGAAGTTATCCCATAATTCCTGCCGGAGGTGTTGCTGCTAATTATACTTTTGTTTATCAAAATGGTATACTTACAATTACTGCGCCATTAATCATGAAATTCGAAATCCCCAATGCATTTATACCAAATGATATTTATGCTGATAATCGCTTTTTGAAAGCGTCCTATAATGCCTCCGTTCAAAAAGTAATTTCATTTATGGTATTTAATAGAATGGGTACGGTGGTGTATGAAAAACAAAATGTTGATCCAGGTGAAATAAGGTGGGATGGGAGATATAAAGATGTGCTACAAGAATCAGATGTTTATTATTGGGTTGCAAAAATTTCTGGTTTAGGTACGCCTTCTTTAAGTGATACTCGAGGCCAATTTTTATTACTTAAATAACGAAAAGTTTGATTAAAAAGGTATCCATATTATTATTTACTTGCTGTATTTACTTTAATGTAAATGCACAGGATCCCTTTTTGTCTCAAGCACATGGCGCATCACAATTTTTGAGTCCTGCAACTGTGGGAACTGGTGTTTTTGCAAGCAGGATTCAGTCAAATTATAGGTCACAACTGTTTGATGGCAGCTCGTTATTTAAAACAATTATTGTTGGTTGGGATACTAAAATCAATAATCAAAATCCGGATGTCCGAAATTATTTAGGCGTTGGAGGTATAATTGTTTCAGATCAATTGATGGGTGGTGTATTGCAAACTAACTACGCAACATTAAATGTAGCCTACCATATGTTTTTTGATAAAAGTTTAAAACAAAAACTTGCTTTAGGTATGGGGGTGACATTTGCGCAATCAAGTTTGCAGTTGAATAAGCTTAAGTTTTATGATCAATTTAGTCAAGGAAGTTTTTTGGAAAATTCGCAATCCATTAGTTTGCAAAATTTAAATGGGAGCGCCTCCTCCGTTTCGGTGAGCAGTGGATTTTTATATACAAGTCATTCGCAAACCTCTTTTGTACAAATGGGCGCAAGTGCATTTTTTGTGAATAAGCCAGATATGTCAATTAGTAAGGACTATGTAACCTCGAGCATTAAATCAGTATTGTTCTTTAATTTTGAGAAGGAATCCGATGATAATGATAAAACCTATATGCTGCATGCTTCTTTTAATAATCGAACTAAAATAGATCAGTTATTGGTGGGTGGGGCAATCAGCTTGCCTTTTGGAAATAATTACGAATATATAAATCGCGCTTATATAGGTTTAAGCTATAGAGTTGGTGATGCGGTCATTCCTCAATTAACAATTTTATTAAATAAACATCGATTCGGATTAAGTTATGATGTGTATAGTAAAAAGATGTCTGGTGCCGAATTTATTCCAAATATTTTTGAGTTTTCCTTCTCCACTAGTTTAGGTAAAAGGAAATATGAATACTTGAGAACTGTTTTTGATTAGTATTTAAAATACGATACTTCCGTTATGCCATTCTGGATCAAAACTAGCATTATATTTTTTATAAAAATTGATTGCAGGTTCATTCCATTCTAACACCTGCCAGTTCATTCCTGTGAATTTTTTTTCTTTGGCTTCCTTGATTAAGGTATCAAATAATAGGCTGCCAATTTTTTTACCACGCATTTCCTGCGTTACTAAAATGTCTTCCAAATACATTCTTTGTCCTTTCCAAGTTGAGTAGCGAACATAGTATAATGCCATTCCCACCACTACGCCTTCCACTTCCGCCACAAATGCCCACCATACTGGGTTTGCGCCAAAACCGCTTTCTTCAAAATGAGATAGGGTTACAGTGACTTCATTAGGCGCTTTTTCGTATTCAGCTAGTTCTTGAATAAGTTGTAATAGTCTAACACAATCTCTTTGTTCTGCGCGGCGTATGGTAATGTCCATTGATATTTTTTTTGTTGGCCTTTATAATGGGGGGGGTGGTTAAACCTTTGCTAATGCCTGTGTTAAATCAGCAGCGATATCCTCAAAGTTTTCAATACCAACGCTCATTCTGATTAAACCATCGGTAATGCCATATTTTATACGTTCTTCTTTTGGTATACCATAATGGGTCATGCTTGCAGGGTGTGATACTAGAGTGTCTACCGTACCTAGTGAAACTGCGCGTGTACAAATTTCTAAGGCATCAATGAATTTTTTTCCTGCGTCTATTCCACCTTTTAATTCAAAACTAATTAATGGCGCATGTTGTTTCATTTGCTTTTTTGCAATAGCGTGATCAGGGTGTGAAGCTAATCCTGTATAATTTACTTTTTCAATAGCAGGATGTTTGTCTAAAAATTGGGCTACTTTTTCAGCGTTATTACAGTGCCTATCCATTCTTATTTCTAAGGTCTTCATTCCTTGTATTAATAAGTAAGCATCAAATGCATTGCTATTACCGCCCAATAATACATGCCATTTCCAAACTTTGGTGTTCATAAATTCTAAATCCTTACCTAATAAAACTCCATGAAGTGCAGATCCGTGACCATTTAAAAATTTAGTAGCAGAGTGAAATACAAAATCCGCACCTAATGCAAATGGTTGTTGCAAATAAGGCGTCGCTACTGTGTTATCAACGGAAACGCGTATATGATTAGCATGTGCAATTTTACATATCGCTTCAATGTCTACACACTGTAATGTTGGATTAGCAGGGGTTTCCAAATGAATTAATTTTATCCCCGAATTTTCTTTAATAGTTTTTTCAAGTAAAGTAGCATCGCGCACATCAATTAAAATACATTTTATACCAGCCTCTAATAAAAGCTTTTGCATTAACTCCTGTGTGCCTCCATATAGGGAATAATGTGAAAGTAAAGTATCGCCTGCGCTTAAAGTGCTTAAAAATAAAGTACTCATGGCTGCTTGACCACTTGCATGTAATAATGCTTTAAGTTCAAGTTGTTCTCCTTTGTCATTTTTCAAACCAAATGATTCAAGTGCTGCAATCACATCCTGAGCTGCAGTAAAAGTTGGGTTGCCCCAACGGGAATAAATTCTGGTTTTATCTGTGCTTTTGAATCGCTCCATTCCTTCATCTGTAGAATCGAAAGTAAATGTCGATGTCGCATAAATAGGAGTGGTATGTGAAAAGTTATCATTTTCAGTGCTTGCTGAATGCAAAGTGACTGTACTGATTCCTTTAAAATTTTTCTTTTTCATATTTTATTGTTGACGCTGTATAAATATACCTATTTATCGCATAATGAATTGATTCGTTAGTAAGCCCATTTAAGCCAGCAGGCGCCCCATGTAAATCCACCACCAAATGCTGCTAAAACTAGGTTGTCGCCTTTTTTTAGTTGGCTTTCCCAATCCCATAAGCAAAGTGGGATGGTGGCTGCTGTTGTATTGCCATATTTTTGAATATTGATCATCACTTTTTCCATAGGCAATCCCATTCTATTCGCAGTGGCATCTATAATTCTTAAGTTGGCTTGGTGCGGTACTAACCAGGCAATATCATCGCCTGTTAAATTATTTTTTTCTAATAGTTCCGCGCTTACATCTGCCATTCCTTTTACGGCAAATTTAAAAACGGGTTGTCCATCTTGAAATGCATAATGCTCCCTGGCCATAACTGTTTCAATAGTAGCAGGTTTTAAACTACCGCCTGCTTTAATATTTAAATATTCCCTTCCGCTTCCATCACTTTTTAATATGGCATCTTGGAAACCATTGCCATCATTACTTGGTTCTAGTAATACGGCACCTGCACCATCACCAAAAATAATACAAGTGGCTCTGTCTGTATAGTCAATGATTGAACTCATTTTGTCAACACCCACAATAATTATTTTTTTATATCTCCCGCTTTCAATAAAACTTGCGCCTGTTGATAGCGCAAATAAAAATCCACTACAAGCTGCTGATAAATCAAATCCAAAAGCATTTTTTGCACCAATCTTATCGCCAATAATATTTGCAGTTGCTGGAAATATCATATCTGGTGTTACGGTTGCACAAATGATACAGTCAATTTCTAAAGGGTCAAGGTTTTTCTTTCGTAGAATTTTATCGATGGCTCTCACTGCCATATCAGAACTAGCCTTACCTGGTTCTCTCAAAATACGTCTTTCTGAAATTCCTGTTCGGGAACGGATCCATTCATCATTGGTATCCACCATTTTTTCAAGGTCAAAGTTGGTTAATTTGGTTTCAGGAACATAGCCCCCAACTGCTGTAATTGCTGCTTTACTAATCATGGACATACTGGTATTAATATTTGGTCAACAAATATCTTAAAAATTTGGTTAAGAATTGGCTCAAATGCCCATTTTTCGTCGCTTAAGTATTATTTTTGAACACATTATGATCGCATTTTTACAAGGAAATTTTGTCCAGCTAAGCCCAGCTAAATTAATCGTTGATGTGGGGGGTGTTGGATATGAGGTAAATATTAGTTTAAATACCTACGAAGCCATTTCAAAAAAAGAAAAAGGGCTACTTTATACCTATTTGCATATTACCGAAAATTCACAGGTTTTGTTTGGATTTCATGAACAAACAGAAAAGGATTTGTTTTTGCATTTGATTAGTGTATCTGGTGTAGGTGCAAGTACTGCTCGAATGATGTTATCGGGTATGCAACCAGAAGAAATTATCAGAGCCATTGTAAATGGTGAAGCAAGATTGTTGGAGCAGATTAAAGGTATTGGAAAAAAGTCAGCAGAAAGATTGGTGCTTGAACTACGTGATAAACTTTCAAAAATTCCTTTAAATGCACATCAATTATCTGGAGGTGCAGGATTTGCAAAATCTAATGTACAACAAGATGCTATACAGGCATTAATATCCCTTGGTATTCAAAAGGCAGTTGCCGAAAAGGCAGTAGACAAAACTATACAATCGGAAGGTGCTGAATTAAGTTTGGAAGTGCTTATTAAGGCAGCACTAAAAAATTGCTAACAATTTAATTTCATTTATTAATTCTTATTCATTGCGTATTCTTAGATCATTTATATTTTTTTACGCTTTGCTTTTTGCGAATAGTAATTTGCATGCGCAAATAAAAATTGATTTAACTAAAAATGTATCAGACACAGTTGGAAAGAAAAAAGACAGCACTGCATTTAAAAAAGATTCAATAAAGTTAAATGGATTTGTTGGCGCGAATAATGCCGACTTACGCAATGATACCAATGTTTATGCTTTCACGAATGATTTGCGTTACCCCATTCAAGATAAACGTGGTGATTTTTTATCGCAACCAAGTAACAACCCCTATGATTTAAGAGATACCAGCATTTTGAAGCGTAAAGTAGAGTACGATGCAGCTTCAAAAAGATACTATTTAACCGATTTGATTGGTTCCGGTTATCAAAGAACACCTAGCACTTTAAATTTTGATGAATTTTGGAAATTAAAAACCGCAAAGGATGAGCAGGCTTATTTTAGACAAAGAGCAAATTCAATAGGCGTATTAAATCGAAAAATTACACGTCCTAAATCAAAAGTTTTTGATAGCTACTTTGATCGGTTATTTGGCAAAACTGGTTCAGATTTAAAAGTGGATATTAAACCTGTAGGAGAAATAAATGTTAAAGCTGGATATCAAGGTCAAAATGTAAAAAATCCAACCTTGCCTGAACGCGCGCGTAGAAATGGTGGATTTGATTTTGATGCAAATACAAATTTTAGCATGAATGCGAGCATTGGAGATAAATTAAAATTCCCGATCAACTTAAATACACTTTCCAATTTAGGATTTGATAATCAGATTAAATTAAATTATAAGGGAAAGAAAGATGAAATTATAAAAGCGATTGAAGCAGGTAATATTAATTATATTTCAAGAAGTACTTTAATACCTAGTACGCAAAACTTGTTTGGTCTTAAAACACAATTGCAATTTGGTAAATTATTTGTTACAGGTGCCATTGCTAATCAAAAGTCACAGCGACAATCTATGGCGCTACAAGGAGGATCGTCTACCCAAAAATTTCAAAAAAGATTAGATGATTACGAGGAAAACAGACACTTTTTATTAGCGCAATATTTTAGAAATAATTTTAACACAGCAATGTCCACTTTGCCATTAGTGACAGGACAGGCACAGGTTCAAAGAATTGAGGTTTGGGTAACGAACCGTTATGGACAAACTACCAATGCGCGTGATGTAGTGGGTTTGATGGATTTAGGTGAGCCAAATCCAAGTAATCGAACATATGCTACGAATACATCGGTTAAGTTTCCTGAGAATAATGCGAATAGCTTGTATAAGTCTATTGTTGTAGATACTAATAATAAAAATAGTGCAGCAAGGAATCCTTCAGCAGTATCTGGCGTATTAAATATGGCTGGTTTAAAATCGGCCGAGGATTACGAACGTACTTTTGCGCGTAAACTAATGGAGAATGAATATTATTTTAATCCGCAAATAGGTTTTTTATCATTGAACATTCCTTTGCAGCCTGACGAAGTATTGGCCGTTGCATTTCAATATACATACAATGGAAGGGTATATCAAGTGGGAGAGTTTTCCGAGAATACGGCATTAGATCCAAATAAAGGGGTGCAAAATATTTTGTTTTTAAAATTATTAAAAGCAACCACGCAGCGCACCGATTTGCCAATATGGAATTTGATGATGAAAAACGTGTACTCTTTAGATTTGTTTGGTTCCATACAGCAACAGGATTTCCAATTAAACATTTTATATGAAGAGCCAAGCAGAGGGTTGAAAAGATACATGCCAGTAACAGGTTCTAATGTGGCTGGACAATCATTAATTAAATTATTACAGTTAGATCGTTTAAATAATCGCAATGATCCACAACCTGATGGGGTATTTGACTTTGTGGAAGGTTTTACAGTATTGTCTCAAATGGGACGTATCATATTTCCTTTACTTGAACCCTTCGGTGACGATTTAAAAAACATTGCTTTTAAAGGCGTTAGTGATGATACTGCTAAAAAATATTTATTTCCACAATTATATCGAAACATTAAAGCCGAGGCCCAAACTTATGCAAACTTGAATCGATTTGTTATGGAAGGTCAGGTGAAGGGAAGTGCAGGTGGATCTGAGATTAGTTTAAATGCATTTAATGTACCGCCAGGTTCCGTAAGTGTACGTGCTGGTGGTCAAATACTAATGGAAGGGCGCGATTATGTTGTTGATTATGGATCTGGAACTGTTCGTATCATTAATCCTGGTATTTTAAGTTCTAATATTCCTGTGAATGTTTCCTTTGAAAATAATTTAGGTTTTGGATTTCAAGAACGTGGCTTTAGGGCATTGCGTTTAGATTATATAGCCAGTAAGGATTTTATATTTGGTTTGTCATCAACTAAATTAAGCGAACGACCATTTTTTACTAAAACAAATTTTGGTTCGGATCCTATAAATAATGCCATGTATGGTTTTGATTTTAATTATAAAACTGAGTTGCCTAAATTAACCAAGGCTTTGGATAAACTTCCTTTTTATAGCACTAAAACAAAATCCTATTTAACAGCATATGGGGAAGGGGCCTTTTTACAACCCGGGCATGCGCGACAAATTGGAAGGGGTGGAGATGGCGTGGTTTATTTAGACGATTTTGAAGCAACGCGTACCAATATTGATTTGCGTTTTCCTTTTACCTCTTGGACTTTAGCATCTACACCGCAAGAGCGATTTAAGGAAGCAAAATTATCGGATTCAATCGATTATAATGAAAATAGAGCAAAGCTTGCATGGTATACAATTGAACCCACCTTACAGGATAAAAACGCGACTAATAATCCATTGAGAGCAAACTTGTCTTTGATAAGTGATCCAAGAGTTCGTCAGGTATTTACCAATGAATTGTTTCCGCAAAAAACTACGAATATTACGGATGTGCAGTTACCTACTTTTGATTTGAGTTATTACCCCAAAGAACGTGGCCCTTATAACTTTAATTATAAGGATATGGATGCTTCGGGAAAGTTCATGAAACCAAGTGAAAAGTGGGGTGGAATTATGCGTTCCTTAGACCAAACAGATTTTGAAACTGGTATCATTGAGTATGTTGAGTTTTGGGCGCAGGATCCATTTTTAAAATCAAATGCAACTAAAGGAACTTTGGTATTGAACTTGGGAAATGTAAGTGAAGATATTTTAAGAGATGGCCGACGCTTTTATGAAAATGGGATGCCCACGCCAACGATACCTGCAGGTATTGACAGTTCCACTTGGGGTAGGGTTCCAGTAAATCCAATTCAAGTTACCAATGCATTTAGTAATAATCCGGAGGACAGAAAATATCAGGATGTAGGATTGGATGGTTTAAATGATGATGATGAACGTAATAAAAAAGCGTATGTTATAAATAAAATAACTAATGCAAATGTTAAGCAACAATTTATAAACGATCCATCAGCTGATAACTATGTATGGTATCGTGATGGTAAGTATGATGCAAGTAATGTGGGCATTTTGGGCAGGTATAAAAACTTTAATAATCCACAAGGCAACTCTGCATTGGCGGGTACAGGTTTATTTAGTAGTGCTGCAACTTTGCTACCAGATAATGAGGATTTAAATAGAGATAATACATTAAACGAAACAGAAGCATATTTTGAATATGAAATCAAGTTAGAGAAAAATAATATTTCCACTAAGACAACAAAATTTGTGACTGATTCAAAAACGGTGAATGTAACCTTGGCAGACGGGTCAAAAAGTGTTGAAAATTGGTATTTATTTCGTATCCCTATTAAGACACCAGACAAAAAAAATATTAACGGCATTCGAGATTTTAAATCCATTCGATTTATTAGAATGTACTTAACTGACTTTGAAGATTCGGTAACATTTCGTTTTGCAAAACTAGATTTAGTGCGTAATCAATGGCGACAATACAATTATAATATTGACAGTTTGGGTAATTATGATACTTTGACGGGGGCCAGCATAAATACCAAAGTAAATACCTTGGCAGTGAGCTTGGAGGAAAATGGTAGCCGTACACCAGTGAATTATGTGGTTCCTCCTGGAATTGAACGTGTTCAATTATTAAGTAATAATGGGATTAATTTATTACAAAATGAGCAAGCATTAAGCATACAATTAGAGGGATTACAAAAAAATGCTTCACCGCGCGGAGTATTTAAAACTATGAATGTGGATGTAAGACGTTACGGAAAGATGTCGCTGTTTTTACATGCTGAGGATAAAAAGAATATCAATAGGGTGGATAGCGGTTCCATGACTGCAATTATCAGAATTGGTCAGGACTTCCAAAATAACTTTTATGAGGTTCGCATACCCTTAACTACGACAAAGCAAAAATTATATGCAAGTTCCGAAGCGCGTGATGTTTGGCCTTTGGAAAATGAGTTGAATTTGAGTTTAATGGACTTGGTTAAATTAAAATTAGAAAGAGACAAGCAAAACATTCCATTTAATAAAAAATTTGGTCAAAATTTTGGGAGACAAAGATATTCGGTGATGGGTAATCCAAATTTAGGGGAAGTGCGTGGGGTGTTAATTGCATTTGAAAATACCAAGTCTGAAGTGCCAATGGATGCTGAAGTTTGGATTAACGAACTTAGATTATCAGATTTAGATGAAGAAGGTTCATGGGCAGCTTTAGGAAGAATGGATGTAAGCTTAGCTGATTTGGGAACAATTGCAGTTTCTGTGAATAGCAGAACCAGTGGCTTTGGAGGTATTGAACAAAAAATGAACGAACGTGCCAAAACTGGTTTAACGCAATTGGATGTTGCTGCCAATATTGATGCAGCGAAACTTCTTCCAAAACAAGCACGTATTTCCTTGCCAGTTTTTGCAGGCATCAATAAAACCATGGAAAATCCACAGTTTGATCCATTTGATAAGGACATATTATATAAGGATAAAATGAGTGCTTTATCAGGTGCAAAAAAAGATTCTGTTCAAAAAGCTTCTATTGATCAAACCACCATCAAAACATTGAACTTTACCAATGTCCGTTTTTTACCTGGACAAAAACAAACTTTAATAAGCTTGAGTAATTTTGATTTTAGTTATTCATATTCACAGTTGTCACAATCAAGCCCTACAGTACAACAAAACAAGATCGACAAACAAAGGGGTGCGATAGGATATACATTTAATCATAACGGAAAATCAATAGAGCCCTTCAGAAAATTAATTAAATCAAGTTCGCCTTGGTTAACATGGGCTAAAGAAGTAAATTTTAATCCAAAGCCAAGTTTAATTAGTTATCGTGCTGTGTTTGATCGTCAATTTGGAGAGTTTATTCCTAGGGTGGTAAATTCATTTGATGGCACTACGGATAAAGTGGATACCACTTATGACAAGTATTTTACGATGAGTCGCATATTTAATATGCGCTGGGGTTTAACTAGGTCATTGAACTTGGATATGACCGCTAATTTAAATTCAAGAATTGATGAACCCAATGGTCGTATTGATACCAAAGAAAAAAAGGATTCGTTAACAAGAATGTTGCTTAGTGCTGGACGTAATACTTTGTATAATCAAAGAGTCACACTTAGATACGATATCCCCACCAATAAATTCCCATTAACAGATTGGATCATGTCTAGTTATAATGCATCAACTAATTATAATTGGGTGGGTGCAAGCAGGTTGGCGCAGGATTTGGGAAATATGATTGAAAATACATTTTCACAACAATTAAGTGCACAGTTTAATTTTTCTAGTTTCTATAATAAATCAAAACTTATTCGAGCAGCGCTATCCGACGCACCAAATCAGTCAAGTGGTAATACCAATCCTTTAGCGAATAAAATATTAATGACTAAAAAGGAGGCTTTGGATGGAAAAGTAGGAAAGGAAAAAACGATTGCTTTACAAAAATGGAGGGAAGCACGAAAGCAAGAGCGTATTGCACAGCGTGTATTAAAAGCAAATGAACCAATTAATGTGCCTGGTGGCGTAAAGCAAATCGTTGGTTTATTAACGATGTTGAAAACAGCTTCATTAGATTATTCTGAAAATTATAATAGTCGCTTACCTGGTTATATGTCTGGTGTAAACTTTTTAAATTCAACCTGGGATGGTTTGGCTCCTGGTATAGATTATGCATTTGGTAAACAACCGGATACAACATGGTTAAGACAACAGGATGCAAAAGGTTTATTATCTAAGGATGATAAATTTAACTTAATGTTACGTCAGGGCTTTGATCAAAAATTAACGATACGAATGCAAATTGAGCCAGTCAAAGATTTAATTATTGATGTTAATTTAGATAAAACTTTTAGTAAAGATTATTCTGAATTATTTAAAGATACTAGTGGTACAGGAGTTAAATCACATTTAAATCCTTTATCAGCAGGTGGTTTTAGTATTAGCTACTTTGCATTGAATACATTTTTTGATAGTCATGATCCTAATATGATTTCAAGTGTTTTTCAAACCTTCCAGGATAATCGATTACGTATTTCAAATAGGGTGGCGGAGAAAAATCCATATTGGGATAATAAAAAGGATCCTAATGGTTTTGCAATTGGCTATGGCAAGTATTCACAGGATGTTTTAATTCCAGCATTTATAGCAGCTTATACGGGTAAGGATAAGGAATCGGTTGCATTGTTGAATCAAAATAATAGTAACATACGTTCAAATCCATTTTCAGGAATGCTGCCCATGCCTAATTGGAATATTTTATATAATGGGTTATCTAAAATAAAACCACTTTCTAATTTTTTCACCAATATTTCATTGTCACATGGATATAATGGAAATTTATCCATGAATAGCTTTGCGAGCTCATTGATGTATGTGGACAGATTATTTTTAGGAGCACCTTCGTTCTTGGATCCAATTAGCGGTAACTATATTCCTTATTTCTTAATTCCTAATATTACCATTAGTGAACGAATGGAGCCATTAATTGGTGTTAATTTAACAACGGTAACACAATGGTCATTACGTTTTGAATATAAAAAGAGTCGTTTATTGTCCTTAAGCTTGGTGGATTACCAATTAAGTGAAAATAATAGTAAAGAATGGATTTTTGGAACCAGCTATCGCGCGAGAGGATTGAAATTGCCATTTAATATTCCTGGCATGAACAATGCGAAATTAGCGAATGATTTAACTTTCAGATTAGATGTAGGACTTCGTGATATGTATAATAGTAATAGTCGATTGGATCAAGCAAATGCCTATGGAACTGGAGGTCAAAAGGAAATTACTTTACAACCATCTATTGATTATGTATTGAATAGTAAGATTAATCTTAAGTTTTTCTTTGATCAACGCAGAACAACACCTTACATTTCTTCTTCGCCGCCAATCATATCTACAAGGACGGGTGTGAATGTACGTATCGCATTATAAGTAAATCAGTTTAAACTAGGTTAGCTTGCATTAGCCTTTCTTAAATGCCCATTTGAACATTAGTTTCCAAGTCACTTTTTTACCATACAATAATATACCTGTGCGGTAAATGCGTCCACTAAGCCAAGTGGTAAAAATAAATCCACCCACTAAAACTGCCATGCTTAAAATTAATTCCCAATACGAAACTGCACTTGGAACTCCATAGGCTACTCTAGCCATCATGACCATGGGGGAACTAAATGGTATAATACTCGCCCAAAAAGCAATTGGGGTATTTGGGTTTTGGGTCACCATCGTTGTAATTACATAGGAAAATATAAGCGGCATGGTAATAGGGAACATTAAACTCTGCGCATCCTGTGGATCCTCATTTACAGTACTTCCGACTGCTGCAAATAAAGCTGCGTAAAATAAATATCCTCCAATAAAGTAAAATATAAAGCAACCAATAATTAAAGGCCAATTTGCAGTAGCAATGGTGTGCTGCATATTGTATATTTTCATTGCTGACTCACTTGCTTGTGCCATACCGCCGCCAGCCATCTGACCATTTGTTTGTTGTAGGGTGGCCACTTGACTTTGCACGTCTGCAGGTAAAAATCCCATGGCAACACTTGTTAAACTGATAATGAGTACAATCCATAAAATAAATTGGGTTAATCCTACAGCACCAATGCCAATGATCTTACCCATCATTAATTCAAAAGGTTTTACACTACTGATGATGACTTCTGCAATACGGTTTGTTTTTTCTTCCATCACACCTCGCATGACCATAGCGCCATAAATAAACATAGTTAAATATATAAGTAAACCACTGGCATATCCAATACCCATCGCTAAGCCTGCATTGCTTTCCTTGCTTGATTTTCCTTTGTCCTCATAGGCTTTCAATTCAGCTACATTGGATGCGTTATGTATTGAATCTAAAATACTTTGTTTAATTCCAGCATCCTGCAACATTTGATCTTCAATCGCCTTGTTAATTTTATTGCTAATACTTTCCTGTAACATGAGTCCCATTGATTTTTGAGACCTTAATATATAATCCGTTTTTTCATTCTTTTTGAATTCTGGTAAAATTAAAATATCAGTAAAACCTTTTTTCTTGTAGTTGTTGGTGTCCACATCATTTGGAAAACTAAAGCTGATCTGATTCGTATTTTTTAATGAATTTTTAATAAATCCATTGGGATCAATCACGGCAATGGTTCTTTGTTCCACACCCGAAATAGCCAAATAGCCAGATGCTGCAATAAAGCCCACAACTAATAATGGCATTAGAAAAGTAAGAATTAAAAAACGCTTGTTTTTTACCCTTGTTGTATATTCTCTTTGTATGATTAGCCAAGTCTTATTCATCTGCGTATTTTTAAAATTTAATTATTTTGAAATGCCCTTGCGGTGGCATGTGTATTTTCGACCAATTTGATAAAAATATCATTTAAGGAAGGGAGTAGCTCATTGTAAGCAACGATATTGACATTTTCCTGCAATAAATATTTCAATACATCATTGCTTTGGTAACCTTCATTTATTTTTACCAATATTTTATTTTTCTCATTACTGATAGTGCTGAAAATAGGGTTGGTAGGAATAGCAACTTCATTGTCAGTCTGAATTAAAAAACTGTTCTCTTTAAACTGTTGTTTGATATCAGTCACGGTGCCATCTAGTATTTTCTTACCAAGATTCATTAAAACAATATGGTCGCATATTTCCTCCACCTGCTCCATACGGTGTGTACTAAATATAATAGTCGCCCCTTTTTTTGCAAGGTTGTATATTTCTTCCTTGATTAAATTTGCATTTAAAGGATCTAAACCACTAAAAGGTTCGTCTAGTATGATCAATTTAGGTTCATGCAATACTGTAATAACAAATTGTAATTTTTGACTCATCCCTTTACTTAAATCTTCCACCTTTTTATTCCACCAGGTTTCCATCTCAAATTTCTTAAACCAATACTTTATTTTTTCAGTAGCCTCTGCTTTCGATAAGCCTTTTAATTGCGCTAGGTATAAGGCCTGTTCGCCAATTTTCATTTTTTTATATAAGCCTCTTTCTTCCGGCATATATCCAATTTTTTGGATATCGTCGATTGAATTAAATGGTTTTCCGTCTAAAATGATATCACCGCCGTCTGGATAAAAAATACCGGTAATCATTCTGAGTAAGGTTGTTTTACCTGCACCGTTGGGTCCAAGTAATCCAAAAATGCTTCCTTTTTGTATTTCAAAACTAATATCATCTACCGCTTTTTGGGTAGCGTAATATTTTTTTAAATTTGACAAACGTAATAGCGGATCCATATTTTTCAATTTGAATCAAAATTAATCTCATTTTTTCACAATCGATGCCTCAATTTATCAAATGGAAAATTTAACCTTGTAGCGGTTATAAAAGGGGATAATAGGCTATCTTCGTGCAAAATTTAGTGTATGCGCTCAAATATTTTTAATACAAGGAAATCAGTCTATTTTTTTGTTGTTACCATATTATTTTTTGGGCTAAGTAGCTGGGGCTTTTTAGTGCACCGCACCATTAATCAAATTGCGATATACAGTTTGCCTGCGCCTTTACAATCTTTCTTTCACCAGGACATGGAATATTTGGTAGAAAATGCACCTAGAGCGGATAATCGAAAAAACACCGATAAAACGGAGGGAAGCAAACATATTATTGATATAGAAGAATACGGCCCAAATTCAATTAACGAAATGCCGATGGATTGGGCGTCTGCACTTAAAAAATATTCATTTGATACTTTAGATAAACATGGATATGGTCCTTATAATGTATTGACGAGTTTGGAGAAATTAACGAATGCGTTTAAATCCAAAAACAAGGATAGCATTCTATTTTATGCAGCAGATTTAGGGCATTATGTCGGCGACTTACATGTGCCTTTGCATATCACTAATAATTATGATGGTCAACTATCAGGTCAAAAAGGAATGCATAGTTTATGGGAATCTTTTATTCCTAGTTTACGTATTGATCAATACCAATTGTATAATCCGCATAAAGCGAAGTATTTAAAAAATCCAGAAGCGGCTTTATGGGCAGATATTCGTAAAGCATATGCTTTACTTCCTGAAATGTTTGCAAAAGAAATTGAAGTTTCTAAATCATTTACACCTGAGCAAAAGTATAAGATGCAAATGTACTATGGTAAAAATACTAGAATGTACACCAAGGAGTTTGCGGAGGCTTATGCCGATGCATTAGGTGGCACTATCAATAATCAATTAGTTGCATCTGCAAATATGCTTTCTGATTTTTGGTATACAGCATGGGTAAATGCGGGCAAGCCTAGTTTTATTACAAGAGATATTTCACTTAATTTATCTGCTGAATTAAAATCATTTAAGAGCAATAGATTAATACAGGATAGCTTATTAATATCAAAAAAAGGTAAGCCTAAAGCCAACGATTAAACGTAGCGCTAAATTTTAATTTGAAGTGTTTTTTGTGCAATAATTTGGGCAATTTTTTGTCCATCCATTGCTGCACTTACAATCCCACCAGCATAACCAGCACCTTCACCACAAGGGTATAAATTTTTTATTTGAGGATGTGTTAATGTATCTGCATCTCTTGGTATTCGCACGGGCGATGAAGTGCGACTTTCAGTGGCCACGACAATTGCATCATTGGTATAATAGCCTTTCATCTTTTTTCCAAATGCCTTAAATCCTTCTTGTAAAGTTTTATGAACAAAATCGGGTAATACTTTTTGTAAAGGAGCAGATAGTAAGCCAGGTAAATAACTTGCGTCGGGTAAGGTGTCGGATAATTTATTGGTGCAAAAGTCGACCAGCCTTGCTGCTGGTGCTACTTGCAATCCGCCGCCTACTAAAAATGCAGCTTGCTCCACTTGTTGTTGAAATGCCAACAAGCTTAAAGGATGAACCGTATTGCTTTTTACCGTTTTTTCAATTAGCGGATTTGTATTTGTTTTATTTTTATTCCATTGCTGATTAATATACTTTAATGCTGTGGGCGTGTCAATTTGAACAACCATACCACTGTTTGCATAGGGGTTGTCTCGCTTGCTTGGGCTCCAGCCATTCACCACAATTTCACCAGGCGCAGTTGCTGCAGGTGCAATAATACCACCTGGGCACATGCAAAAACTAAATACCCCACGTTCGCTAACTTGTTCCACTAAATTATAAGCTGCTGGTGGTAAATTTGGATCTTTGGTGATACAATGATATTGTATGCGGTCTATAATATTTTGTGGATGTTCTACTCTTACACCTAAAGCAAATGGTTTGGCTTCAATTAAAATGTTTTTTTCATAAAATAAATTGAATATATCTCGTGCCGAATGGCCTGTTGCTAGTATAAGTGATTCGCATTTAAAATGAGCACCATCTTCTGTAATCACTTCCTTGATAAATTCATTTTCGATTGTAAAGTTGACAAGTTTTTTATTGAATAAAACTTTTCCGCCCGATGCTTCAATTTGTTCACGCATCGCAGTAATTATATGCGGTAATTTATTGGTGCCAATATGCGGATGTGCCTGGTATAAAACATTTTCGTCAGCCCCAAACTGGTAAAACAAACGTAAAATTTTATCAATACTGCCTCGCTTATTACTACGGGTATATAATTTACCATCACTATAAGTGCCTGCGCCTCCTTCTCCAAAGCAATAGTTACTCTCTGGATTGACCACACCTTCCTTATTTAATTTAGCCAAATCTCTTCTGCGCGATCTTACATCCTTACCTCTTTCTAATATAATGGGTCTAAGTCCTAGCTGAATACATTCCAGGGCAGCAAATAATCCCGCAGGTCCAGCACCGATAATGATAACCTCCTTGGCATTTAATGGCAAATCTTCAAAAAGAAGGGGTGTAGTAAATCTTTGACTTGGCGCTTCGTTGATAAATACTAATATGCTCAAATTCACCCAAACCTGTTGGCGGCTTCGTGCATCAATAGATTGTTTGAGAATATGAAATCCTTGGATATTGAAACTTGGCTCAGCCAATGCTTGGGAAATAGCATTCAATAAAATGGGTTGGCTAGCAACTTCGGAGGGGGTCAGCTTTAAAGCGATTGTTTTTTGCATGGGTTAGGTTTTTATCCTAAAAAAATGCAGTCTACATATAATAGACTATTTATATATAATCAAACTAGAATTGAGCATATAATATAGTGTTCATCTGGTGACTATATTATATGCCCAATTCTAGTGTAATAATTAGAAAGGAAGGTCGTCGCCTGATTCGTTTGCAGGAATGTCAAAATAGGTATTGGCTTCAGTTGGAGCCGTATTACCGCCCAATTGAACTGCTTCCATACGCCAAGCATCTAAATTGGTGATATAATTGTCCTTACCGTCCTTATTCCACTTGGAACCTTTAATATTAAAAAGGACTTTTACAGTATCGCCTAGGTTAAAGCGATCTGGCATAGTCGTACGATCCTGAACACACTGAAATTTCACGTAATTAGTGATGATTTTACCATTAATATCATCGGTCTTTTCAATGACAAATTCCCTTGTTTTAAAGGTTTCCTTCCTCTGAATGATTTCGTATTTGGCAAGTAGCTTGCCGGTTAATTCGTAGCTCATAGTTATTATTAAGTAGTTAAAGGTAGCAATATTTGACCAAATGGGATAGGGGCTAATTTTAATTACAAATCAAGATGGATTTCGAATAAAAAAACCTTAAAAATTAGTGGATAAACTACACCATTATTAAAAAAAGGTGCTATCTTGAACGCCTGATTAACCGTAGTAAATGGTGTTGAATCCAATGTTTGGGGCACATGTAAAAAAAACCAAAAAAAAAAGTTTTTTTTTCAACATAAAGGCTCCATATTCGCATACTGATTCAAGGATTAACAAATGTTAAATTGGCGAAAGGGAAATCAGCAAAAAGGAACAAGTTTTATCATAATATAAAGGGTTAGAAAGTAAGATGGCTAAGAGTGCAGAATTAATATGGAGTAATTGCTTAAAGATTATTAAAGATATTGTCGAATGGCAGCACTTTAAAACTTGGTTTGAGCCTATACAGCCAGTTGATTTAAAAGAAAACGTTTTACTGATTCAAGTTCCAAGTCAATTTTTTTACGAATACATCGAGGAACATTACGTTAATTTATTAGCAAAGACTTTAAAGAGAGAATTAGGAAAAGAAGCTAGATTAGAATACCGTATCATGGTGGATAGCGGTAACAACAAAAAAGGTTCAATGGATGTGCCAGCAAGTGGCATGAAAACCTACAGTAACAACGAGATGAATTTCCCGTTGGTGATTGATAATCCAGTGAAAAATCCATTTGTGATTCCTGGGTTGAAGAAAATGCAAATTGATCCTCAGTTAAACCATAATTACACATTTGATTCATTTATTGAAGGAGATTGTAACAGAGTGGCGCGTCGTGCTGGTAAAACAGTTGCGGAAAAGCCAGGAGCGAATTCATTTAATCCTTTGGTTATTTATGGTGGTGTAGGTCTTGGAAAAACTCATTTAGCGCAAGCCATTGGAAATGATGTAAAGCGTGCACATCCAAATAAGGTTGTATTATATGTGAGTTCAGAAAAATTTATCAATCAGTTTCAAGATCATAGTCGTAATAATGCAATTAATGATTTCATACATTTTTATCAATTGATAGATGTGTTAATTATTGATGATGTTCAATTTTTTAATAGAGCTGAAAAATCTCAGGATGCATTCTTCGCTATTTTTAATCACTTGCACCAAAGTGGAAAGCAATTGGTTTTAACTTCAGATAAAGCGCCTAAGGATTTAGAAGGTTTACAAGAACGTTTATTAAGCCGTTTCCGTTGGGGCTTAAGTGCGGATATTCAAGTTCCAGATTACGATACGCGTATTGAAATTTTGGAAAAGAAAATGAAGGCGGATGGTTTAGATATGCCAAAAGAAGTGGTGAAGTATGTGGCATATAACATTAATACGAATGTAAGAGAGTTAGAAGGTGCGTTGATATCCTTATTAGCACAGTCTTCTTTGAATAAAAAAGAAATTGATGTTGAATTAGCAAAGAAGGTTTTACGCAACTTTGTTAAAACTAGCAGCAAAGAAATTACGATCGATGCCATTCAGAAAATGGTTTGCGAATTTTTCGAAGTGCCTTATGATAAGCTATTACAAAAAACACGTAAGCGTGAAATTGTACAAGCACGTCAAATTACTATGTACTTGGCAAAAGCCTTTACTAAGAATTCATTAAAAACGATCGGAGAACACTTTGGTGGTCGTGATCATACAACTGTTATACATTCTTGTCAAACAGTAAAGGATTTAATGGATACGGATTCTATGTTCAGAGAAAACGTAATGGAGTTGACCCAAAAAGTGCAGTTGGCAGCGATGTAGTTCATGCCTTACTGCTTCCTAATTCCTACCTCCCTTTAATTTAATTATTGTACTTGGTTTCCTAATTATTGTGGTTGAAATTATTATTTGAGGTATTCAAGGCCCAGATCTAAGTTTATTTAAGTTTATTCCGGAATTTTTTTAGGTATTTAAGGTCGTAGTGCTTATTTTTGCACCCCTCGAAAGAGGTTTTTGGAGGAGAGGTGGATGAGTGGCTGAAATCAGTAGTTTGCTAAACTGCCGTACGGGTTAAACTGTACCAAGGGTTCGAATCCCTTCCTCTCCGCTCTTTTAAGTTCTTGAATTTGAGTTTTTTACCGGTAAAAATATTATAACGAAAGTTATAAAAGGACGGGAAGTAGCGCAGTCCGGTAGCGTACCTGGTTTGGGACCAGGTGGTCGCAGGTTCGAATCCTGTCTTCCCGACCAAAAAAAGTCAGTAGTAATACTGGCTTTTTTTATGCCCCTACTAGTTTTGTAGTATTTTTAAGTAATAATAAAGTCAATGGGAATAAATAAAGTAATCAAAATTCATCCAAAGGACAATGTATTAGTCGCTTTAACTAATTTAAGTAAAGGTGATACTATTCAATACCATGATGCAACGTATATATTAAAGGAAGATATTGAAGAGAAGCATAAGTTTTTCATTCAGGATTTATCTAAAGGAGCCATCGTTATTATGTATGGTATTACTGTTGGAAAAATTATAATGGATCAAGTTTTATTGGGTGAGCGCATGTCGGTCGAAAATACAAAACATGAAGCTGATGCTTATGCTTATCGTGGTAATAATTACGCTTGGCAAGCGCCCAATATTGATAAGTATGCGGCTAAAACATTTAATGGGTATCATAGGGCAGATGGAAAAGTAGGGACTGCTAATTATTGGTTATTTATTCCAACCGTTTTTTGTGAAAATAGAAACTTGGATGTGATCAAAGAATCATTACACCATGCACTAGGCTATACCATTACGGATAAGTACAAAGAATTTACTGAACAATTGGTTGCTACCTACCAACAAACAGGTGCCATGGGCATTGAGGAGCATACTGCTTTGGCGCCGATATCTCATCAACGCGTATTTAAAAACATAGATGGTATAAAATTTTTAAATCACCAAGGGGGGTGTGGTGGAACCAGGCAAGATGCTTCTACCTTAAGTAATTTACTTGCAGCATATGCGGATCATCCTAATGTGGCTGGCATTACTTTATTGAGTTTGGGTTGTCAGCATTTACAAGTGTCTGAATTTAAAAGTGATTTGAAAAAAAGAAATCCAAATTTTAATAAACCACTGATCACCTTTGAACAACAACAATCGCAAAGTGAGGAGCAATTAATTAAATCAGCCATTCAACAAACATTGGTTCATTTGGTGGAAGTAAATAAAATTGAACGTCAGCCTGCACCATTAAGTAAATTATGTATTGGCGTTAAATGCGGTGGCAGTGATGGCTTTAGTGGAATTTCTGCAAATCCTGCAGTGGGACACACGGCTGATTTACTGGTTGCATTAGGGGGACAGGTTTTACTTGCTGAATTTCCAGAACTATGTGGTGCTGAGCAAGAATTAATTGATAGATGTGTAGATGAAAAAACTGCTAATAAGTTTGTGACATTAATGGAGGAATATAATAAAATGGCGCACGCGGTGGGTAGTGGATTTCATATGAATCCTTCCCCGGGTAATATTAAAGATGGTTTAATTACCGATGCAATAAAAAGTGCGGGCGCATGTAAAAAAGGAGGAACCGCACCTGTAGTAGCAGTTTTGGATTACACAGAGCCTGCTGAGATACCTGGACTTCATTTAGTTTGCACACCAGGTAATGATGTGGAAGCAACAACGGGTAAGGCTGCAAGTGGCGCCACCTTAATTTTATTTACTACAGGGTTAGGTACACCTACTGGCAATCCAGTTTGTCCAGTGATTAAAGTAGCAACGAATACTAAGTTAGCAAATCGCATGTCCGATATCATCGATATAAATACAGGAGATATTATTGATGGCTTAGCGACAATAGAGCAAATGGGAGAAAATATTTTAGATTATTGTATTAAAGCTGCAAGTGGAGAAATTATTCCGAAAGCAGTGCAGTTACAACAGGATGATTTTATTCCTTGGAAGCGAGGCGTGTCGTTATAATTATAAATCACCAGCAACGATTTCTTTGGTGCCCAATTGTAAAGCGCTATGTGTTGTTCCATCAACTGCATTGTAAAATTTAATTTGACCAAGTTTTGCAGCAGTTTGTGAAGTGCCATTAAAGATTAATCTACCATAATTTCCTGTACTGCCTGGTGATGCATAAGTTCCTTCCCATCCATATATGGTTAATACTTGTCCTATAGAGTAATAATCTATTCTGGCATAATTTGCTGTTAAAGTATTCGTATTACTGTTAGAAAAGTTTATTGAAGCATCCCAAAGTCCGTATAAATAGGCTACAGTTTGGCTAAATCCTCCCATATTAAATATTCCACCACTTAAAACTAGTTCCGTTGTAACTGGTAAAGAATTATTGATGCCTAATTGCAGTGCACCTTCATTTAGATAGGTAGCCCCATTATAAGTATTTAAACGACCTAACACAAGTGTGCCGAATCCATTTTTTACAAAATTCCCACCAGTAATAATTCCATTAGCCATTCCGTCATTTACACCTCCGCCTGTTGTTATAATTGTATTTTCGTTTTTTAAATAAATCCACCCATTGAGCCCCTTGTTTAAATAGCCAGAAGATGCATCTATAGTACCATTACACGTTAATCCTTTGCCAGCTGTAATTCTAATAGTGCCGCCATTGCTAGTTGTTAGATTATCATTAGGAGGGGGAAGCGTATTGCGTCCACCATAGGATTGAATAGAACCTGCTGCTGTAATTTTAATATTTTCAATTGCGCTTAAAGTTATATCCCCTCCATTACTTCTGACCGAACCCCATGTTTGTGTGCCATATCCATAAGTGGAGATAGCATCTGTTATATTAATATTTAAACCTGCCGAAAAGTCTAGATGATTGCCTGTGTAATTTAAATCGGTGTTTCCGCAACCTAAATTTAATTTTGAATTGGATACAATACTGCCACCTGCTTCAATTTTAAAAGTGTAGGAAACAGGTTTGTAGTTGACCCCATATAAAGTTTCATTGATAAAAACACTTCCTAGTTGCGTGCCAACACTTGCACCAACGATACTTCCATTATTTGTTAAGCCATTTTCTCCATTTGATCTTAATGCGCCATTACTATTTATGAACTTATCGCTATTAAAAGTATATTCTCCGTTGGTGGTTATATTTTTAATGCCTGTTGTGTTGTTGGTTTGTATAGTAACATTCCCAACTGTAAATCCATTGCCAGTGATTCTATTATTTATATCATACATACAAAGGTTTGCGTTATCGGTAAATGGCATAAATGTATAAGTGATCATGGATCCTGCGGTAGCACTTGTCCACTTCCCTCCAAAAGTAGGAGCAGAACTTATATTAATATTGCTATTCCTCGTTGGATATATTTTTATGTTTTTATTAGGGACAATTTCTCCAGTAGAAAGTTGCTTAGAATTATACTGTTTATTAGTCGGATCAATAAAGCGTATTTGATCTAAAAATTCTTTACTTGTAGTTTCTCTAGTTCCAATTTTAATGATTCCCATTGTTCCAGTTGTACCATTATAAACGCCTTGCCAATTCTTAATAAGTAATCTTTTCAAAACAAAGGAGCCTTCCCCAATAAATGATAAGGTATGGCTTGTATTTGCTAAATCAATAATTGAATTCTCTTTAATTGTTAAATATTTAAAGCTTTGATTAAAACCTGCTGTTTTTAAGACCCCTCCATTAAATACAAGGCTACTATTAGCAATTGCATTTTCGGTATTTAACTGAATAGTCCCATTTGTAAATGTTGTTTCACCACTATAGGTATTGGCTGCATTTAATTGAAGTATGCCAAATCCATCTCGATTCACCCATCCTGATCCAATGATTCCATCTACTGAAATAATGCCATTACCTCCAAATTTAATATTATCAGTTGCTGTAATTGCATTTATGGTATTAGGGAGTATTAAAATACCTTCGTCTGAGTTAATTCTACCTGTATTATTAAAAGTAATAGGACCAGTCCAGCTATTAGTTCCGCTAATATTTCTTAGGCCACCAGAATTATTAAGTCCAGAAGCTGCGATATATAAGGGGATACCGGTTATTGTAAATCCTTTATCTAACTCTAATGACCCTGTACTGTATATATTTACTTTAGACGTAGCGCCAAATACTTTTTCATTTTCAATTTTTACTATACCTCCACTAATACTAGTGTAGCCAGAATAGAAATTTTCTTTTTGTAATACTAAAGTGCTGCCACCCATTTTTTGCAAAGTACTGCTTCCTAAATTTATTGCACCATTGACATAGATCGTACCTCCAATGCCTGTAAATTGTAAATTATTGGTACTGCCGGTTATAGAATTTACAACAAAAGTCCCAGCATCTATACTAATTACAGAATTGCCATTTAAAATAATATTACTAGACCAAATATTATCCCCACTTATATTTTTCAAAGTGCTACTTTCGTATGGATAGTTGACCAATCCTCCATTAATTTTAAGTGGTGTAGATTCGATATTTATTTGAGATGATGTTGATTCTAATTCTAATTGCGTATTTACTGCGTTTAAAGTTACCATACTACTTGTTCCAAGAGCACCATCATTTTGAATATTTAAAGTGCCTGCATTTACAAATGTTGTGCCCGTGTAATTACTGCTACCTGACAATATTAATTTCCCGGTACCCACTTTTATTATATTTAACACAGCTGCAGTTTCATTAAATGCACCCGAGAAAGTGGTATTTGAATTTGCGGATCCTGTTGTAAATGTTAAAGCCCCAGCAGCGTTACTCACCACATTTCCTGCGCCCTGTAGCGATGCAATGGTAAAATTCTTGCCGTTCATGTCTAAAGTTCCATCGGCATCAATCGTTAAGGTATTCGCGACTGGAATGGTATTTTGTGTAATTATTTTAAAAGTACCTTGATTGATATTGGTGCCATATAAAATGGTATTTTCTGATTTTATAGCGAATACACCGGTTCCTTTTTTATAAAAACTACTACAATAAAATACACCCGAAGTTTGGCCATTATTAATACCATTGGTGGTATGGGTTGCATTACCTGAGTTAATGGTAATGGTGCCAGATGATCCGCCATAGGGGAAACTAGTAATATCGCTTGAAATGTTAACCCCACCAAAACCTGTAATGCTAATATTGCCGCCATTACTATATTCATATGCGCCTTGGTATGCTGAATTATAGCTGCCATCCGCATTGATGGTGTTAGCAATTTTCACAAACCCATTGGCATTAATAGTAATATCTCCACTTGAACTATAAAGCGATGTATTGTCTCTATAAGCACTTGTAGGTGTTAGGTTTATCCTGCCAATCAGTGAAATATTCCCTCCCGCTTTTAAAATTAAATTGTTGCAATTGGCAGTTAAAGGAGAATTTGAAGCAGACATTTCAAAACTTCCATTAATGAGCATATCACCTGCAGCTATTATTTGTAAAGTGTACCTTGTTGTGGACCTGTTAATAGTCCTAATTTCGGAAGCAATTGTTATTGACCCACTCTCTGTTCCTGATGGATTAGCTGTGCTAATAGTTACATTACCAATGGTGTATCCAGTTGCACCGTAGAGTCTATTTACAAGTTCTGTGTTATTTAATGTTGCACTATTAATATTGGGCGTGAATGTATAGGTGATGTCTGATCCAATGGTAGCGGATGTCCAAATGCCACCACTTGTGGGGTTTGTGCTGATGGTTATGTTACTGTTTTGTGCAATAGCGTCTAATCCAATTAATTGGAAAATAAGAAGTAGACATATTAGATTTTTAATTTTTACGCTCATTGTATATTAAAACTGATATTTAATAGTAATAATCGAATTGAATTCTATCGCTTGCTGTTAAAGAATAAGCGCCATTATTAGTAGCATTATATGTAAGGGTAGCACCTGAAATGCTATAGGCTGAATTACTTATCCTAACACCATTAATATACATTTTAACTTTACTATTTACAGAAGGTATTTGAGTTAAAGTGAATGATGTTTGGGAGGTAGTAGCGGAAAATTCATTTGCAACTTCTCTTATTAAACTTACTGAAGGTGTGCTTGAAATCCAACTAGTTCCATTAGAGGTTAATACATTGCCATTTGTACTAGGTGCAACAGTTGTGACGGCACTAGTTGCATTCCCTATTAATACACCGTTTGCAGTCAAAGATGTGGCGCCAGTGCCTCCATTCGCCACAGCTATAGTCGTAGCATTCCAAGTGCCACTTGTAATGGTGCCTAATGAGGTTATTGAACTTGATCCAGTAGTGGGCGCGGCGCCAATGGTAGCATAATTAATTGTTTGCCAAGTTTTATCACCTCTATAAAATTGAGATGTGGTACCTGCTGTAATGATAGCCTGTTTTAGGGCTAATTCGTTCGAAACATCAGTGCTATTCGCTTTTAAATTAATTCTTATACTAAGTGCGGTGGTATCACGCTTGAATCGGTCACTTAGCATTGCAGTGGTGTCAGAACTATTCAGTTTTAAATTCAAGCCATTAGTTACATCCGTAGCATTTGCTTTTAACGCCAATGCATTTGCTATATCAGTACTATTCGCTTTTAGCCCCAAATTATTAACTACATCAATATTGTTTGCTTTTAAATTAATTCTTATACTAAGTGCGGTAGTATCGCGCTTGAATCGGTCGTTAAGCATCGCAGTGGTGTCTGAACTATTAAGTTTTAAATTCAATCCTTTAGTTACATCGGAACTATTGGCTTTTATGTTGATTCGATCACTAAGCGATGTGGTGTCTCTATTAAACCGAGTGCTTAGCATAGCGGAGGTGTCGGAGCTATTAAGTTTTAAATTGAGTTTTGGAATAGTTGCTAGGCTTGTTAAATCTTGATCTCCTGTATTTGTTCCTGAAGTTGTTGCTAATTTTGCTTTTTCGGCATTAGTATAGTCATTACTTGATAAGCCCTTACCAATTATTTTGTCGACTTTGATTTCTAGCATGTTAATAATTTCAGTTGGATCAAAAGCTTTGGCGGCTAATTGAGTAGGAGTGACATATGTATTAGTGCTATCGGCCAAGTTTATTTTATTTGCAATACTTATATTGATTGGACTAATGTCGAAAGTTTTTGCGGCTAATTGAGTAGGAGTGACATATGTATTAGTGCTATCGGCCAAGTTTACTTTATTGGATAAACTATTACTAACATCAGTTGCATTAGCTTTTTGATTTAATAGAACTATCATTTTTGAACTGTCCGCTTTTGAAGCGATGTTATTTATAATATCCGTAGGATTAAATATACTTGCTGCTAATTGAGTAGGGGTGATGTACTTGTTTATACTATCCGCCAAACCCATTTTTGTTGCAATAATTGTATTAATTGGACTGATATCGAAAGTTTTAGTTGCTAATTGAAAAGGTGTTACATATATCTTATTACTATCGATTAGGTTTACTTTACTATCTAACGCATTATTTATCAAAACTGCAGTAAGTGATGTTATGTTAGATGCAATAATTTCGTTAACTATTTTTTTGTAGGGTGCCAACATTGCAGCGGTATCTGTACTTGCTATTTTTGTCTTTACGTTTGTTTCCAGTGATTTAATCGCTTGCATTTTTGCGTAAATTGCCAACATACTTGTCGTATCAGAAATACTTAATTTATCATTTAATCCTGCCGCACTTCCTGCATATAACGCATACGGCACTGCTCCAAATGAGGTGGTGCCTAATTCAATCCATTCGCCTTTATAATCCCATGTTGTTGCAGGTGCCATAGGAGTGATAGCAATTTTTAAACTTAAAAAATAGGGGCCATTTGCCCAATTAATTCCTGCCAAATCGTTTGCGGTACCAGCAATGCGTGCACCTTGTCCTACACTTATGCTAAATACACCCGTCGCATCGGTATTAGTTTGAAACTCCTCGGTTAATACTTTTGTGCCAGTCGCAGTAGTTTGTACAATACTTGATTGCACATAAATTTTACGATTCATTGCAGGATTCGAAAAGTTATCTCTAGCAACTGCTTGAAAGAAAATACCATTGCTAGGTGTTTGTGCTAACGAACTTAAACTGATTGCAATTACAATTGTAGTCAGTATAATTGATTTAATAATAATATTTATATGTTGGTACATGATTTATAGCCCTTTTTATAAGAAAAAAAACTTTTTAATTGGCTTTAATAAACTTTAAAGCATCAACATAATTTTCGGATTCAATTTTTAATACATAGGAGCCTGATCCAAGTGCACTCATATTCAGATTAATTCCTTGGAATAAATTATAACCAGATTCTTTCCGAGTCGAAAGCAAAACACCATCCGTTGTCCAAACGCTTAGGTTAAATGTTTCAGTTAATGGTGGTGTATTGACAAACTTTACTTTGGTCGTAATGTTTACCGGATTAGGGTAAAGCTTAATACCTAAACTATTAATTTTTAAACTGACTTCGCAGTTAATTACAAACTGACCACTACCTCTTACGCCATTTAAAACAGCTACCCCGTTTTGTACATTTAAACAAGTAGCGATACTATTAAACTGTATGGCCATACCTGTATTGGAAGCGCCTGGGATACTGCCCATGCTGCTCATCATAAAACTAGCAGATGACTGTGCTTGGAGCTTTGAGGGTATCATACCAAGCACCATCAAATTTACAATCGCTATATTTTGGAAGAAGTGTTTTAGCATTTTTGCAGGTTATCATTTACTTGTGTAATACAGTTGCGTTGTTTTACCAGTTAAGGTATAGGATAATATTAAGTTTTCGGAACCTACAGAAACAATATCATAGATGTATTCAATTGGATTGCCATTGCTGGTTTTGGCTTGCACATGGATTTGTAATTGACCGTTAATTTTTTCAACACTGTAACTGCCATTTAATCCATCAGAGTCCTGTGTGGTTAAGTTTTTCAAGAAATTGATATAGTAGGTAGCTTGCCCAACATAAGTTTTGGTCAGCGTACCTGTTTGGCTATAATTCAAAAACCAAGCTTTGTCCTGAATCATTTTTTGTGCAAGGTTCGTCTCGGCTAATGTGGTTTCCTTGGAACAAGAAGAAATCAATGTGTAAGCTGCAAGTAAACTATATAATAAATATTTTTTCATGTTCTATTTCGTTTTGAGGATGGTTTAACTTTTAAAATAAATCACTGGCCTTAATGATCATACCCAATTCAAAGCTGTTGACATTGGTTTTGATCGGTGATTTGGTAAAGGAGGTAAGCCCTTGCTTATAATGTAAAAACAGGGTGTAAAAGTTTTTGTTTTCAAAATCAAAACCTACATCACCTCTTAGTAAAAAGCGAGTATAGCTTTTATTGACTAAATTATCAGCACTTTGTCCTGATAAACGCGTATCCAAACTAGGCCCTAAAACAAAATAAAAATGGTACTTACTTGTATCGCTGATCGCTAATAGCTTCTTATAATGCATGGCCATGCTTAGGTTTAAAAACTGATCATCGGCTTTAAAGTTGGAAAAGCTTCCTAAAAATGGAGTCAAGCTTTTGGCATCCTTGTAATTATTAGCCGTAGCAATTTTATTTAAACTCACCTGAAAGGAATAGTTACTTTTTTCTTTATATATACCATCCACCCGAAAGCCAGCAAAGTAACCTGGCTTATAACCAGACGTGCTATTATCTGAAATATAGATCGGAAGAGCACACGTCTGAACTCCAGTCACCTTGTACTA
>CALLKA010000074.1 GCA_938008665.1 uncultured Bacteroidota bacterium | reverse complement strand
AACATAATACTGCTTCTTTTAAAGGTCGTAATTACAGTCGAAGACAGCAGTTCGAGGAGTTGGAGCGGCACACATTAAAATCATTACCGCAGTTCCGTTATGAGTGTAGGTTGCAGCTAGTAGCCACAGTTATGAAAAATGGACACGTGACATTAAGTGTTGACAAACACTATTACAGTGTGCCTTACCGCTTTATTGGTAAAAAAGTAAAGCTATTATTTACTTCCACTCAAGTAGAGATTTTTTATAAGTATGAACGCATTGCGCTGCATAAAAGGGAATACAAGCGTTATAATTATACCACAAGTGATGAGCACTTAGCAAGTGCGCATAAGCATGTAAGCGAGTGGTCACCAGAAAAATTTATTGAAGAAGCTAGAGCCATACACGAGGATATAGCTACGTATGTTATGTCTATACTTGAACATAAAAAACATCCAGAACAAGCTTATAAATCTTGTCTTGGCATTATCCATCTACAGCGTAAAGTTGGTGCGGAGCGGTTAAAAAATGCATGCAATAGAGCTAGCAGCTACCGTATTTACGGCTATCCCATCATCGTACAGATACTTGAAAAAAACTATGATGAGTTAACCGAGGATGAACTTGAACAAGCAAGTATGCCAGACCATCAAAACATACGAGGAGAGGATTACTATCAATAAACAAACTCATATTATTTATCACCTAAAAACAAAACACATGAATCAAGAAACACTAGATAAGATGCGCCGTATGCGTCTTTTTGGTATGTACCACGCTTTTAAAAGTGGTATGGAAACACCTCGTTCAGAACCATATACAGCAGATGAGATGACCTCGATGCTGATAGAAAGTGAATGGGATGATCGTCACAACAGAGCGCTTGACAGAGGTCTGCGTAATGCAAGGTTCCGCTATAAAGCCACGATAGAACAAGTAGAGAACGCCGAACAACGAGGCATTGATAAAAACCAATTACACCGCCTGGCTGATGGTTCATTTATTAAAAAGTTTGAAAATCTTTTAATCACAGGAAGTACAGGAACAGGTAAGAGTTTTATAGCATCTGCTATTGGCCATGAGGCTTGCCAGCTTGGTTATAAAGTCTTCTATACCAATACTATCAAACTTATGGCACAGCTTAAAATGGCCAAAGCAGATGGATCTTCGATCAAAGAAATGAACCGGTTAGAAAAACAAGACCTTCTCATACTTGATGACTTTGGTATACAACCTTTTGATAATCAAAGTAGAAGTTCGTTAATGGAAATAATCGAAGACAGGCATGGGAAACGTTCCACCATCATTACTTCTCAACTACCCATAAAGGGTTGGTACGAGGTTATTGGAGAACAAACTATTGCAGATGCGATACTAGACAGAGTGGTACATAATGCGCACCGTATAGAACTAAAAGGAGAATCACTTAGAAAAAAACAAATAACCAAAGAGGAGGAAAAAGAATAAAAACCCTTATTTTTAATCTACCCAAACAGCTCTTTACACTCTTTGAAAAAACAACAACTTAGGGTGGTCAGTTTGCAGCGCTATAGGGTGGTCAATATGTGCGTTTTCTCCAGTAGGTATATCTCCTTTAATCATACCCTTCTTATCAAATGTTGTTTTCCTTACCTCTTCAGTTATGATATAATCCTTCTCTTTCCAATTTTTATAATACTCAAGTACTTTGGTGTTTACCTTCCCATTCTTTAAAGTGTAATCAAACCCTCTGAATTTGAAAAGTTTTGTAATCTCATCTTCAATTAATGTGATGATGGTTTTATAGTTGGTAGGTAAAGTAACCTTATAGGAAGTATCCCCTCCTTTGGTGTAGTTATTCTTTTGAGACCATCTTACGAATTGACGGAATTGAGAAATGATTTTGGATATTGTAACATTACTCAAATCCTTATTGATTAGATGACTTTGAAGATTCTCATAGAACTCATCCCCAATCTCATAAAAATCAAAATCAGAACCATATTTGATTTTAATCAACTCCTTAATATGAACGAACCTAGATTTAACCGATTTTGAATATGGAGTATCTTCCTTAACCCCTACCTTATACTTACTCTTTGAGGTATTCTCAACATGAACGAGGTATTTATCAATTACGAATAGGACCAATAAACTGGTTGATTGGGTGGGTATCTTACTTTCAAAATAGTTTTCCTTCTCCTTCTTTTTAAACTGATTTTTAACCATTTCACAAGATGGTTCTACTCCTTCAGTATTGAGGTTGTATATGATTTGGTTAATCCGTTCTTTAAAACCCCTCAGAACCTCATTTTTCCTCAAAAATTCGGTGTCTGTCCGTTTGATAGGGTTTTCACTCTTCCCATCCCCAAAGTCCGATTTTTTAACCTTTAAAGAGGGTGTTAAATCCACTTGTTTACTCCTGTACTTATACTTCAATATCACATAACAATCCTTCGTACTTTTATTCTCCTTTATGATGTAGTATAATCTCATTTTATTGAATTTGAATTAAATTTACACCAATACAATGAAAATTACCACCAATCTGGTGGAAAATTTCCCTGTTTTTTTATTAATTCTGATACAAAATATTAGTAATCAATGTTTTATAAGCTTAGGTTGGATACAGGTCAGGCAACCAAAGAAAAAGTCAACAGAAATGTTGGCTTTTTTATGCTGGGATTTCCCTACATAATAGGATCACCGAGCGAAGAGAGGTAATCCTGGCTAAATTTAATTCTTATTGGATTTATAAGATCACCGAGCGAAGCGAGGTAATCCTTATCAGGCGTTATAAGTGGTTAAATTTTAATAACTTATTTAATTTAAAGGAACTAACCCTTGTTCACAGATATCTCGTCAAATAATTTATTAACCACATCTACTAAAGATGTCAATTTTAGATTGTAAATTCATAAAAAGAAACTAAAAATGAACGTAATTAAAAACAATAAAACAGGAGTTGATCCGCTTAAAATGGTAAAAATATTATTTAAAAAAATGAAAGTCACTTTTACTTTCATATGCTTAATCCCTGTATTTCTGATTTTGTTTGCATGCAAAAAAGAAAATACAAATCCAATAAACGCAATAAGTGCAAACACTGAACCAACGCTTGAATTTGAAACAATTGTAAATAATTATGAAATAATATGGGGGATGGATTTTCTTCCTAATGGAGATTTAATTTTTGGTGAAAAAAGAGGAAAATTATATGTAAAGAAATCTAATTCAAATGAAATCACTGAAATTACCGGACTACCCGCTATAAACGCTTCTGGACAGGGAGGATTATTGGATATTAAAGTTGACCCTTCCTATAAAGACAATGGTTGGATTTACATGATCTTCTCAAGTAATTCACCTTCCTATAATTTAAAATTGAATAGATTTAAGATTTTAAATTCAAAAATCGTTGAACTTCAAAACTTATTCACAGCCACAGGTCCAAGTGGTCATAATGGAAGTAGGATTGTTTTTGATAAAAAAGGTTTTCTATTTTTAAGTATAGGAGAAGGCCCATCCACTGGAGGAGGTTCTGCAAACACGAATAAAAATGCATCAGATCTAAATTCGCCATGGGGTAAAATACACCGATTTAATTCAGATGGCTCCATCCCTAGCACCAATCCATCTTTTAATGGGAATATAAGTTCAATTTTCACAATCGGTCATAGAAACCCCCAAGGACTTACATTGAATCCCAAAACAGGTGATGTGTGGGAGTCAGAACATGGACCCATGGGTGGTGATGAAATAAATATCATTTCAGCCAAAAGTAATTATGGTTGGCCAGCTTTATCCTTAGGTAAAAATTATGATGGGAGTACCATATCAAAAAATCATGATGCTGAAGGAATTCAAAAACCAGTTTATGCTTTTATACCTTCTATTGGCACCTGTGGTATAACTTTCATCAATGGAGCTAAATTTAAATCATGGAGTGGTGATTTAATTGTATCAGGTTTGGCATCTCAGAAATTACATAGATGTATTGTAAAAGATAATCAGATAATTAAGGAAGAAATTATTTTAAAAGATAGCGGAAGAGTAAGAAATGTTATTCAAGGACCCGATGAGTCACTTTACGTTTCCGTTGAGGGACCAGGAAGAATAATTAAGATAACAGCAAAATAAAAATCATAATTCGTTTGACGTCAAATGAATAAGCCTTGAAAGAATAGTAGAGATTGGCTTGGGCGGTAAGCTGGAATTGAAATTAAAATTATAACAAGAGCTAACAATGAGTATTAAACAAAAAATTGGCTATAGCTATTTGGTTGCTTTAACAATCACCATCTTCCTAGGCATTATTGATTCCGACCCAATTATCAGCTATGCAAGTATGGCAAAAGATGTTTTGCTCATGTCTTGTATCATTTGGATTTTAATTATCTTAGCGTATGCAATTATTGTTGAATTTAGCATCCTTGCAAAAAGAGCATTGACAAAATCAAAAAAATAACCCCCATGAGAGAGTCATTTTTAATTATATCCTTAGGCATTAATATTTACTTAATGTTCAAATCACTAGAACTAACTAGAATGTTATATGATAATGCGATCATTGACCTCCCAACAAAAAGAAGCTTTACCCTACTTTCTATCGTAATACCTATATGGGGTTATATTACCACTTACCGAAAATATAAAAGAAGCTTGACGCGCTCTTAAGTCGATTGATGCTTAAATCAGAATTTTAACTGCTTGACGCGCTCTTAATTTCCAAGCACCTGCTTCAAAAACCCAAACATAAAATATTTTTAATTTAATGGGTGCTATTTTAGGATCAGTAGAAGTGACTGCATTAAATGTGTGACGCACGTAACCAATATTTCCTTCCACCTCAACTGTTTGATCAGCAATATTGATAGTTACAAAATCACTCTTCCCATTCACCATATTCGCTATGAAAGTTTTTTGATCTTCAACAGCACCCGCAGAATGCCCATAAGATAACTTGGGTGATGTTAATGCATAAAAAGTGGATTCATTAGGATCAATCAGCGTTAATCGAAACTGCTCCAAAGTCTCATTTAATTTTTGTTCTTTTTTCTCCTGTGCTTGTGCACCAAATACAACAAGGCTTAATAATATTGCGAAAGTAAATTTGATAAATTTCATGGCGCTGATTTTTTAATTGAATTGGAAAGTTAATAAAAATTAAAAGAATTACAAATAAAATAGGGCACAATAATTGCACCCTATTTACATGTATAAGTTATGTTATTAAGTAGCTAATGGCGGCCCTTGTGGAACAAATATTTTTTGTCTAGGTCGTTTATTTTGTGTCCTTGTCGCAGTGAATGTAGCTGTCCTATATTCACCCATATGAATATTACCAGACATGGTTTCACCTGCCACTGTACCCGAGAAAATATAGGTTAAATTATCAGCCGCCTGACGCTCTTGACTTTTTAACTTTATCTCATTACCCTCAATGGTACCAACACACTCACGTGTTGAAAAATCACCTTTATGACTTCCTTGCAACCAATTGCCATCCTGGGTCAATGTAATTTGATGTGCAGATTTACTACTAAAAAATTGGATATCAAATTTCCAAGTACCTGTTAATGAAACAGCTGGGGCTTTTAAATCATTATTTTTAGCCGTCCTTGTTTGTGACATAAAATTATAAACACGTTCAGCCACTTGTTCGGCCTCCCCTGGTTGCATTTGACCTGTTGTAATGTTTATGCCTGTAATATTATCCTTACTCATGCTTCCCACTGCAATACGCGGCTTGTTTCGGCCAAATTCCTCTGCCACTTCCTCCCCTGTTATGTTAAATTTATTCGGATCCCAACTAATTCTTAATACAGGTGAGCGATTAGAATAGGAAACGGGTTCAAATACGGAAGTACTGATTCCTGAAATTTTAGTGACCCTTTTTGAAATCAAATCCAACCAGGACAACCATGTTTTCCATTCTTGTTTGTGATCCCTTGTTGTCCATGCTTGCACTGCCGCTAGCATCCCTAACATTTCCTCGCGACCCACTTTATTATCACGACAAGGTCCATGATGTGGTGCACTTGCTTGCCAAGCCGACATCAATATATCCTTTTGACCAATCACAAAGCCAGCACATTGTGGACCGCAGATTGCTTTTCCACCACTATAAGCAACCATATGCGCTCCTCTTTGTAAATGGATATTAGGTATGGTTAAAACTTCAGCAGCAGCATCCACCAAGATAGGTATATTTTGCGCCTTTGTTAATCGTACAATATTAACTAAGGATAAAGGCGCATCATTATCTGCAGGATCATCTGCCATAATATAAATCATCGCAGTTTTTTTATTCACCGCTTTAACTAATTCCTCTGGAGTATTCACTTCGATAATGGTAACACCTATATTGCGAATAGAATGATCGTATACGTTTCTGGACCCTGCAGGTATAATAACTTCAGTTTTTTCGAAGCCTGTTAAATTGGGAATACAAATTAATTTTTCAGGATTACCTCCTGTAACACATGCTGCCGTGACATGCTTCATGGCAGCTGCACAACCTGCTGAAACCAAGGCCCACTCTGCTTGCGTAACTTCTGCAATTTTAGCATGCACAGCATCACCTAATTCATCATATTGCACAAAATTATGCGCAGCGGCTTCCATGGCAGCCCGAACTTCAGGTCGTTCAATAGATCCACCAATAATGGTAAATGTTCCCCTACAATTAATTAGAGGCTCAACACCTAATGATCTGAAAATGTTATCTCCATTCTCAGCAACAGTAGTAGCGGCTTCCCCTTTAACAAATAACTGCGAAGGCAGTGCAGCCGTAAATGGAAGAAGCGATAAACTTTTTATAAGATTTCGTCTTTTCATAGATTCGGATTTTGTAATAATTGAATATTTAAAGTTATTAAATTGGTTAAGGTAATTTACGAATTAATAAACGAATGATTGCAAAAGCTATCAAATACATGCACCCACATATAGTAAACAATATATTATACCCAATAGTGATATTTCCTAAAGCTTTATAAGTATCCAACAAATAACCGACCAGTATCGGAAATAGTATCCCTCCTATCGCACCAGCCATACCGCCAATACCTACTACTGAACTAACCGATTCCTTAGGAAACATGTCAGAAGCCATAGTGAAAATATTAGTAGCCCATGCTTGGTGTACTGCAATAACCAAACTTATTAAAGCAACAGCTACCCATACATTCGTAACAAATTGTGCAAGTATCACAGACAATTCTATAATAGCAAAAATGAACAATGCAGTTTGCCTTGCATTTAATACCCGCCAACCCTTCTTAATTAAATGGGATGATAAATAACCACCCATTACACTTCCAATGGTCGTAGATGCATATATTATCATCAACTCAATACTTGGTTTTTTTAAATCAATATGAAAGGTGTTTGCAAAATAAGATGGCAGCCAAAATAGAAAAAACCAATAAATCGGATCAATTAAAAATTTTCCTGTAACATACGCCCAGGTTTGTTTATAGGAGAATAGTTTACGCCAAGGGATATCTACTTTAGTGATGGATTCGTTTTGTTGATCTGATTCAATATAAGCTAGCTCAGATTCAGTTAACCTTTTTTGTTTTGCCGGAATTTCGTAAAAATACAACCATGCAATTAGCCATACAAATCCTAAGGCCCCTGTAATCCAGAACACTGCCTGCCAGCCATAGTTCGAATAAATATAAGGTGTGATGAATAATGCAAAAACAACACCCACACTCGTACCTGCATTAAAAATTCCGGTTGCTAAACCACGCTCTTTTTTAGGGAACCATTCTGCTACTGTTTTTACAGCGGCTGGGAAGTGCCCCGCTTCACCAATACCTAGGAATATTCTTGCAACACTAAATCCAACAACCGATTTTGCAAGCGCATGAAACATTGCTGCCGTACTCCAAATAATTACTGTAACCGTATATCCAATTTTAGTCCCCACTTTATCAATCACGCCTCCTGCAATTAATAACCCAACAGCATAAGCTGCGGTAAAAGCCATCACAATATGTGAAAAATCGGTTTCAGTCCAATTAAATTCTTTTTCTAAAATTGGTTTTAATAACCCTATAATTTGTCGATCTAAATAATTAATACAGGTTGCCGTAAATAATAATACGATAATGATCCAACGATAGTTTTTAATTTTTTTCATTATCAAGACTGATTACTTAGATAATTGCATTTGTTGTGCAAATAATTTAAAGTGATTCAACAAGGCTTCACTATCTCTTTTTTGAATTATTTTTTTATCGAATAATTCAGAACCTATTCCTAAGGAAGCTGCACCGGCTTTCATAAAAGCCAACATATTACTCAAATGTATCCCGCCGGTTGGCATTAGTTTTACTTTATTTAAGGGCGCCAATACTGCTGAAACATAAGCGGGTCCTACCACTGAGGCAGGATATAATTTAACCATGGACGCGCCCAATTCCCAAGCTTCATAAATTTCAGTTGGACTAAATGCACCAGGAAATATGGGTACTTCCATTGAAATGCATTTTTTAACTACTTCCGATTTAAATATTGGTGTTACGATAAAATTAGCACCAGCATCTAACGCAGCCGATAAGTCATCCAGCGTGCATACGGTTCCTGCGCCAACATTTAACGCTCCATTATATTGATTTGACAATGAACCAATTACCGATAATGCTTCTGGCGTATTGAGCGTTATTTCGATAGTGGTAAATCCCGCTTCCTTATAAATTGGTAAAACGAAATCAATTTCATCTACACTTAAGCCTCGTATAATACCTACTACTGGCATTTTATTAAATAAGTCCCATGAAAATATTGGTCGAAGCATATTTATACAGATTGAATATATTTTTTATAAACGGTTAATTGTCCTACTACAGTTGCCTTATCAAATAAGGCTGGAGGAATAAAAATCGCACGCTCCATTAATCCTAATTCTTTCAATACGGTTGTATAATAGGAAATGAAATTTTGACTGCAACAAACAACTAATTTATTGGATGCTGATAAAATAGGTTCCTTTTTCAAATAATCAAACTCACTACCTATCAATAAGCCACTTAAATAATAAAAATTTTGCTCCTTATTCAGTTTTTTCAAAATGTCATTAACCCTTACCTGAAATAAATTATTTAACAAGGACCCTTTTTTTGATTCACGAATCCCATTTATAAATGCCAATTGGTTATCAGGGTTTGCATTCCTGTCTTCCTGAAGAAAGGCAATTGATTTAGACAAAGTCCCATTACTCCTAAGTATATGAAATAATTCGCCAGTGATAAATGTCTTTATTGAAACTATTGCTTTATCATTGATGCTTACATGTTTTGAATGTGTGCCAGGAAGCACAAATATGCCACTATCGGGCAATATTCTATTTAATTCAGGCGTATGATACAAACCTATAATCTGCGTTTCCTCGCCACGCATTATATCATCTGAACTACAAACACCTGTAACTAATATTATTGGCGCCCCATTTTTTTGGATCCTACATTCAAAACCAGTTGTACCTGCTACAGAAAAAGGTAAATTTTCATAGGGCATATTGATCATTCCAATGGAGGAGATGGCCATTCCTGAAATTACTAAGGGTAATGTTGCAATGTCAATTTCAAGGCCATGATGTATTTCCCTAATTTGACTTTGAATGTATTGCAAATAATAATCAAAACGACGATCCAAATTGTCGTCGTTTTGACTTAGCCACTGATTGTGGAAAAACAATATTCCTTTTTCAGAATGTGTTTCTGCAATCACATCAGCCTTCAAATTAGTTAACCTTAATCGGAAGCTAGTGGTACCCCAATCACAACATAAAATATAATCTGCTTGCATACGACTAGCAATCTAGTTTTAAATTAAGACATATTCTAAATAGCGAAACAGTTTTATTTAGCCAATAATAAAATAGGCGTAGTAATACCATTTAAATCATACACCATTTTACCATTTCTGATGGTTGCTTGACATTCGAATTTCTTGGTCCCTGTTTCTTTATGTCCAATACGATCAAAAAAACCAAAATTTCCTTCACGAATTCCTAAAATAGCTACATCAGCAACAGAACCCACAGATAAATTTCCTAACTCCTCTCTTTTAATTGATTGTGCAGGCGCCCATGTGCTTGCCTTAATAATCGCAGGCACTTCCATACCCATGGTCATAAAAATAGACATCACATTGAGCATATCCTTCATTGCATTATTCATACTTCCTGTATGCAAATCCGTACTAATTGTATTTGGATAAAACCCTGCTTTAATTGCAGGCAATGCTTGATCAAATGCAAAACTTGCACCGCCAAAACCGACATCAAATACAATACCTCTTGTTTGTGCATTCTTTATGAATGGTTTTAATTGACGTGTTTTAAAGTCGACAATTGGATCTCTTCTTTGTAATTCTGTAAAAGTGTGCGTATAAATATCCCCTGGTCTTAAATGCTTAAAAAATAATTCCTCTATGGATAAGGGCGCATGAGAGTCATCCCCTCCAAAATCAACAATCACAGGAATATCACCTGCTAATTTACCTGCAGCAACTGCATTGTCTACTGGTGTCCATTCTGCATTTTCAAAATGTGCCACTTTAAATCCTACAATATCTTTTTTATTTTGTTTGGCAACATGTGCTGCCATTTTAGGATCCATATCTCTTGCATCTTGCTCATAAGCACCTCCGCGCATACCCTCACCTACAATATTTAAAAAAGATAATACTCTTGTTTGAGATACATCGATTACATTTTTCTTGAATACTGGGAAGTTTTTCCAACCAGCGCCACCGCAATCCACAATAGTGGTAACTCCTACTCTAAACGTATAGCCATCTGGCATTAATGCACCATTACCATCACTTAAATAACGATCAGGTTGCGTTCCTGCAAAAACGTGGCCATGAATATCAATCAAACCTGGTGCAACAATTAAACCTTTTGCATTCACTACTTGTGCTGCGCCTGTAGCATTTATATTTTTTGCAACACTTGCAATTTTACCATCTTGAATAGCAATATCCATTACTTCATTGATGCCATTTTTTGGGTCAATCACCAATCCACCTTTGATAACAATACTATACGATTGCGCATTCACGTTATAAAAAAATGTGGTCAAACATAAAATTGAAATAATTACTTTTTTCATAATTTATTTTTTTAAAGATTAAGCTTTTGCTAATAATAATTCTTCCCTTACGCGTTTTGCTACAATTTTTTCTTCCCCTTCTTGTAACATAAATACGGTAATATTTATTCCAGTACCATTTGCCATGACTTCAATGGAAGGACTTCCATTTCTTAATTTTAACATTAAGTCCTTATTGGTTGTTTTTACTTTAGATTCATCCCACTTAATAAAAAGAAGTGGCGTATGATTCGCAATTGGAGGAACTGAAACTTCTGTTGTTACCCCTTCAATTGAATTAACAGAGGTAACAATAGTATCGATTTTTGATTCCCACATTTTCCACTCTGCATCGTGGTCTTGATTAATGTATTTTTCAAGTGCCACATACATGCCTAATATTTCCTCTTTATTCACTTTCATTCCTCGACCTATATTTCCACCACGCGGAGGCGCACTTAAACGCGCTGCAGCAATCAATTCCTTTTTTCCCATTAATATTCCTGCACTTTGCGGGCCACACATTGCTTTACCCCCCGATACACATACTAAATCAAATCCAAGATCATTGTACTTCCATAAATTGGAAACTGGTGGCACATCAGCAGCCATATCAATCATCGTTGGAATTTTGTGTTTTTTTGCAATAGCCACCCATTCCTCATGTTGAATTTTCCCCATCGGCGCATAAGTATTTAAAAACCACATCATGGCTGTTTTTTCATTGATCGCTTTTTCCAACTCTTGCACCGTTTCAATTTCAACAATAATGGCACCTGTGTTTGTTAATGCATGCACATATCCAATGTTATGCCCTTTTTGTACAATCACTTCGGATTTCATACCTGTCACATCAGGTAGTTGCGCTACTTTTTTCATGTCCATTCCAGTTAATACCCCTGCAGTACCCAATACCAATGCACTCCAACATCCTGCAGTCACTGTAGCAGCCTCGGCATGACATAATTCTGCTATCTTTTCGCCTACTTTATCTTGTACCTCATCTAACATGGCAAATTTCTTTGCGCCTTGCTTAATGGTTTCAACCACCTCATCATGCATTAATGATGCAGTCATCGCGGTGTAAGTGCCCGCAGCATTTACAAATGTCCGAATGCCCAACTCTTTTAAGATATCTCTTTTAGCAGCCGGCGTTTTCGCGAATGTTTTAGTTGGTATTAAGCCTGCAGCAACACCTGTCCCAATAGGTAACATGCTTGCGTATTTTAATAAGTCTCTCCTTTTCATATGTATAATTTTATAGTAATTTAATGAAAAAAGGATTTAGTTGTTACTAAACCCTTTTTTTTACGATTGCAAAACCCATCTTCCCTAAAAGATCTTATAACTAATTTTGTTGTCCTGTTTTTGGACCTACGTCCCACCACATTCTTCCCTGTAACAAGTCAACTGTTTCTTCAGAAAAATTTTGTCTCTTAATAGCCTCATTATAATTAGCTGTATTTACATTACGCTCATCCAAAGGAAGCGAGAACCTTCTCCACATTTTTCCTGCGGTTACATTTCCAGGATAAGAAACTAATGCGCCTGAAGTTGATTTCCAGTTCGCATAATTAAATATTGGATATTTTACCCTTCTCCAATCTGAATACACTTCATAATCATCACCTAACAAAGAAACCCATTTTTGCGTAGCGATTTGTTCAATTTTTTGATCAAACGTACCTGTAGATTTAAATGGATTCGCCAATAAATAAGCATCTACTGTTGCTGTTGAAATTACACCGGAGTGCGGAGCTACAGTTGGCCATAAAGCCCATTGTGCCATTGCTGCACGAACTGCTTTGTTGTATGCGTCTTCAGCAGTGATTCCTACTGTCCAACCTCTTACTGCCGCTTCTGATAATAATAAATATGATTCTGCAGGGCCCATAGTAATAATTGGAGAACCTCTATCTATATATAATAAGGAAGGTTCAGAATAAGTATCAAAATCTGTAGGCTTTGTATTAATACTACCATTGATCATCCCTCTTTGTTTTGCAGGTGTGATATCTGCAGTGTATGATCCACCAGCTGGCACCCAAACTACCGATAATACTGGCAATCTTGGATCCGACGTTGCTTTTAAATGATCAATAAATTTAGCAGACCATTTACTTCCTTCCACATTATCACCACCTGGACTAGTAAAATCTCCTGATATCATACCGTCTACTCTTGGATTAAATTGCCCTGTTACATTCGCATATTTTATATACGCTATATCCGCATTGTCAATCATTACACCCCCAGCAGCTGCTTTCTCCACCCAAGCTTTGGCAGTCGCTGCATCTACTTCTGACATACGCATACCCAAACGAAGCATTAAAGTGTACCCAAACTTTTTCCATTTAGTAACATCGCCTTTAAAGTAAGGATCTGCAGCACCAAATACGTTTGCTTTTGATGGATCCATTGATTTTAAAGCAGCTTCTAATTCTGAAAGCATGGCAGCATAAATAGATTTTTGTGTATCATATTTTGGCTTTAATCCTTCTATTCCTTTCATCGCTTCGGAATAAGGCATGTCACCCATCAAATCAGTTTGCTGATGAAAAGCCAAAATTCTTAAAATTTCACAAGCTGCTTTTTTATTCACATCATCCGCTGAAGTTAATTTGGCTTTTAATTGAACCAATCTATTCCATTGATTATTATAAATAGCAAATGTTCCAGCAGTTCCATTGAAGTTGTAAAATTTATCACCTACCGCTGGCACTTCCTTATAGGTTGAAAAATATTGCAAGCCTTGTCCTAGTGCCCTGTAGTTTTGTCCAGGAACACTCGCGAGTGCAGCTGCAGTAAAAGTATATTCAGGAACAATATACGTGATCGCATCAGGATTGATATTGATGTCTGTCAAACTCCCTTTTTTACAGGAAGGGAACGAACTCATCAAAATTATAAGCCCTGTTAAGTAAAGTATTTTTGATATTATCTTTTTCATATTCTTAAATTTAATTGAGTTAGAATTTTATATTCAAGGTAAATCCAATATTTCTAGTTGTTGGCATCGCCACACCTTGGCTACCTTGTGCATTTCCTACAGTCTGTTGCATCTCTGGATCAATGCCAGCTTCTTTAATCAACTTGTCTTGATATAAAATAGCTAAGTTGGTAGCAGTAATGCCAATAGATGCCGATTGCACTTTCATAAATTTAATGGTACTAGAAGGAATATTATATCTTATTACCATTCTTCTCAATTTTACGAAATCTGTTTTATAAACAAATTGACCAGGATACGCACTTCCTACGTTATTGTAGTAAGTATCTAAATCCACTTGTGCCCATTGTTTGGTATATGGTGCTCCTGATTGATCAACACCAGTAACTGTTAAACCTGCAGGATTATCTCTACCTGGTAAAGTAACAGGTGTTAGACCAAATCTGGTTGCATATTGCATCATATTACTATAACCAACTGCACCAAATTTTGAATCTATATCCACTGTCATACTGAATTTTTTGTAGGAGAATGTATTGCTTAATCCCATTAAATAAGGTGGATTACCCACGCCCAAGTCTTTTAACTCTCTATCCTGATAACCAGTGGCTTTGTTATATATTAAGGTACCGCTTGCATTTCTTTTCATTACATAGGCACGGACAGTTGAATAAGGCAAACCAACTGCATTAATAATAGTTGGCCCTCCAATCGCATTACCTAAAGTGAGTACATCAATGCCTGGCGCTAACTCAATGATTTCACTTTGATTGTAACTAAAATTGTAAACAATATTCCAACTAAAATCAGTTTTCTTAATTGGATTACCGCTTAAGGTAATTTCCCATCCCTTGTTCGTTATCAAGCCCATGTTTTGTGGTCCAGCTGTATAACCAGTTGCATTTGAAATTGGTGGCGCTAATATATCATTCTTCGTTTTTCTAGAATAATAGTTAACATCAATGCCTAATCTGTTGTCCAACATTCTAACATCAAAACCACCTTCAATAGTTGTAGCTGTAATTGGTCTAATATTTGGGTTAGGCAATATATTTGGATTACTTAATGTTGGTAAACCATAAGCATTTAAATTGCTGATCGTGTATATTTGGTTAATACTTCCGGCATTTACAGTTGCACTTCCCACTTCAGCCCATGATGATCTTAATTTTGCAAAGTCAATGAACTTAGGCATTTTAACTACATCAGATAAAATAAAACTACCACCAATAGAAGGATAGAAAATGGAATTAAACCCTGGATTTAAAACAGAGAACCAATCATTTCTTCCTGTTACAGTTAAGAAAAATACATTATCGTAATCCAAATTAGCTTCACTAAATACTGAATTAGTTCCATCAGATGCAATACCTGCTAGCGATAAAGAACTTGCGTTTGCCAAATCTCTATTCACTAAATTAGTGATGCTGTATAAATTGGGTACAATCCATTGTGTACCATTTGCGGTGTTACTACTATAATCATTTTTTTCTTGGTTCGCGCCTGCCATTAAATTCAAGCCGATTTTATCACCCATGAAACGATTATTGTAATTCAAGATTCCTTGGAAAGTTGTTTTATTAGATTGCTCTTTCCCAGATCTAAAATAACCCAATGGTGTAAATGCATTTGTTTTTGGAACATAGTTTGATTCTGTATAATAAATTGAATTCAATGCTACGGTACCTTTGAAGAATAAATTCTTAGCTAAATTAACTTGCAAACTTGTTCTTCCAATTAATCTTTGTTGATCGTCTTTATTGTTAGTTTGATACGCCGCGTAATATGGGTTAACAGCTGCTGGCACTGGATTCCATTCAAGCTCTCTGCCTGTAACTGCGTTAATACCCGGCCTGGTAGGATCCGTACCTGCCATATTCCTTACATCCACCACATTGGCAGCTAAGTATACTGGCCATGCAGCATTTAATTCTGCATAACCAACTGTTGGACGATTTACCCCCTTAACGATATTATATTGTACGCTTGATTCTAATGTGATAAAATCATTTTTACCCATCTTGGCGCGCATATTCATATTAATCGTTTTACGGAAAAATTCTGAATTAGGTTGTTGGTCTCTTGCTCTTAAATCACTTAAAGATAAACGCATTTGCATTTTTTGAGAACCTGCACTTAAAGAAACGCTATTTAAAATATTTTGACTTGGTTGATAAAAATTTAAAATATTTTGTTTCACATTAACTGGTGAATACGGTCTTGCTACACCATCAAATTGCATTACTTGCGTGCCATCCATTTTTGCACCATAGGACAAACGACCCGAACTTAAAGCTGCAGCAGCAGTTGCCGGTTTCACACCATCATTACCTTGGCCATATTCGTATTGAAAATTTGGAAAAATATATGGTGTTCCTTGATTTACATCTGTCGTATATTCAATGCCAATTCCTTTTTGAACATTTCCCTTTTTTGTTGTGATAAGTACAACACCATTGGCCGCTTGACTACCATAAAGCGCGGCAGCTGCTCCACCTTTCAAAACTGAAATAGAAGCAATGTCATCAGGATTGATGCTTGAAATTCCATCACCCCTATCCACATTAAGTTGTGTCGATGATGTAACAGGACCTCTGTTTTGATTATCAATAGGCATCCCATCTACCACATACAAAGGTTGCTGATTTCCATTTAAAGATGTATTACCTCTAATGATGACCCTACTAGATGATCCAGCACCTGCGTTGGATTGCACCGCATCCACACCCGCAATTTTACCAGATAATGCACTCGCTATATTATTCATTCTTCCTTCAGTAAAATCTTTACCCCCTACTTCTTGCACAGCATATCCCAAACCTCTTCTTTGCTTGCTCACACCAAAAGCGGTAACAACGACCTCACTTAAAGAGGCATTCGCTTCCGCTAGTTTTATCGTAAGATTATCTTTGCCTGTTGCATTTACTTCCTGCGTTGCATATCCAACATAAGAAAAAACAAGCACTTCATTATCAATAGCATTAATTGAGAATAAACCGGTTGCATCAGTGGTGGTGCCTATTTGTGTTCCTTTGATGGTAACGCTTACACCAGCTAGGGCTTCTCCCTTTGCATCCTGTACCTTTCCAGTTATTGTTCGATTTGCAGTAATAGCAGCTTCCCCGCCTGACTTTAAACTTATGGGTGTCATGTTTGGTTGACTAGACATCTGGGGTAATACCGAAATTATAGGCGTATTATTTTTTCTTCTATCTTTTTCCGCTTTTTTTAAAATAATGGTATTTTCTATAATCGCAAAAGTAATGGGCTGGTCTTTTAAAGCAGCTTCTAATACTTTCTTAAAATACTCATTTTTAACAACAATAGTTACAGGTTTTGTATCTTTCATTAATCGCGCATTGTACAAAAAATCATATCCTGTCTGCGTTCTGATTTCAAGTATTATTTTTTCAATACTTGAATTTGTTTCATTTAAAGTGACAAACTGATTTACATTTTCAGCTTGTGCCTTTACCGAAACAAATAAGAAAATAAAAAATGCAACTGATGTCACTTTCAATAAAAATTTTGATTGTTGCAAGTTGACTGCTTCAACAATCTCATTAAACAATTGGCTCCACCAATTTTTTAATGATTCGAGTAGGACTTTTTTCATTTTTTTGAAATTTATATTTTTACGAGCCTTTAATGATTATTTTACTTCCATTTATTTCATAATTCACAATACCACTTAATTGCAACATTTTTAATACACTTGAAATTTTTACATTTCTGGAGATGTAACCAGTAATATTTTCAAATTCCATGGCATCTTCATATTGTATATCTACATTATACCATCGCTCTAACTCATTGACAACATCTTTAATATTTGTATTTTTAAATAAGAAGTAGCCGTCTTTCCATGCTAAAGCTTGTGCTTCATCAGCAATCATTATTTTAGTTTGAACATCCCCTCTCTTAATCACTGCCTGTTGACCCGGCTTAAGAATTTTACCAGTTGCTGATGATTTCTCGTTAATAATTTTCACAGAACCTTCTAATAAAGTTGTTTTACTATACTCTTCGTTGGCATAAGAATTAATATTAAAATGGGTTCCTAGCACTTCTACTATTTGATCATTAGAATACACATAAAAAGGAACGCGCTTTTTATGCTTATCTTCTAATTTTGCGATTTCGAAATAGGCTTCACCGGTAAATGATACTTTTCTTAATTTTTCATCAAAGTGCACAGGATACTTTAAGGTAGAGGCGGCATTCAACACGACCAAACTTCCATCAGGCAATATCACTTTAAATTTACCGCCCATAGGTGTTGAAATTGTGTTGTACTTATTCAAATCATTGGTGTTCAATTTGTTTGAATTCCTAATTTTATAAACCAACTCCCCTTTATCTGTTTTTAAAATACTGACACCACTTTCTTGCGCAATTTCGCCATTGGAAGCCTCATCTAAAACTATTTGAGAATTATTACCCAAAGTTAAAATTGCAATATTTTTTGCAGGTTGTTTATCTTCAAGTTTTGAGACACGCTGCGCTATAGGCAATTGCGATTTACTAGCTAGTGAACTTCTGTAAAAATAAATAGTGGTGGAAAATAAGAAAAGGACCAAAACGGAAGCTGCAATTTGCAAATATGGCATGCGGTTTAATGTCCTTTCTTTTTTAACCTGCTCCTTTATGCCAAATTGAATATAATTAAAAATCTTATCCTCAAGTTTATTTACATTTTCAATGGACTTTGACGCCTCAATTGAATTTGAATTTTCCTCGAAAAATTCATCCAGCTTTTCTTTCTCTTTAGTATTAGACTGATTTTTTAAATATCTATCTAACAATATCAGTATTGACTTTTTATCCAAAATATAGTTTTTTCTCTCCTATAAGAGTAAAAACTGTGTCTCATCCCCTAGTCCAGATGGGATAAAATTAAAAAATAATTATTTTACAGGCTATTTTTTAGTAGGCCAAGCGCCTTACCGATATGATTCTCAACGGTTTTTGAAGATATATTGAGTTGCGCGGCAATTTCTTTATGAGAATACTGATCCTCCCTACTTAAAACAAAAACTTCCTGACACTTGACTGACAATTTTGCAATTAACTGTTGTGTATGTGCTAGAAACTCCTTGTATTCAATCAACTCCTGTGCATTATAGGTCTTATCTGGTTGGATAACTTCATTGGTATCTAATTCAGCTATTCGTTTTCGGATGATTCTAAAAACTTCATGCTTTACACAAGCGGATAAATATGCATTCAGTGAAACAGTCACTGAAATTGTTGCCCGTTTATTCCATAACTGAATAAATAAATCTTGAATAATATCCTCAGCAGCTTGTTTGTCTTTTAAAATGGAAAAGGCTGTTAGGTAAAGGTTTTGCCAGTATTTTTTATATATACTCTCAAACGCTTGCGTATCATTTTCTCGCAAACGATTCAATAATTCAACGTCAATATGATTAATGTTTATAGTCATATAGCAAGCAATCGATTATGAATATACGTCAATTAAATAATATATTAATCAATAAAGTTATACACCTAATTTAAATCTTTTTCATAAAATATTCAATTTTTGAATATAAAAATTAAGTAGATTTACTTGGCTAAAAGCACAATATCTAATACGAAAAAAATGCAGCTTAAAACTTTACCCCAATTATTTATTTTCACAATTTGTTTATTTTTAACGAGTTGTAGTATTTTTTTTAGTGAAAAAAATGGCGGATTAATTTTACCAGATGGCTTTGAAGCAGTCGTAGTAGTAGATAGCCTACCTGGCAGAGCGCGACACCTAGCAGTCAACGAAAATGGGGATATCTATGTGAAAGGAAATCGATTTGTGGAAGGCGGAATGAATTTTGTTCTAAGAGATGAAAATAAAGATGGTCGCGCTGACATTATAAAAAACTTTGGACCAGATTTGAAGGAAGGTGCTTATGCAACGAGTATGCGTATTCACAATGGTTATTTATATACCAGTTCCGAAATGTTGGTATATCGATACAAACTTGATGCTAAATCAATGATTCCCATGGGGGAACCTGAATATATTGTGATTGATAGTGGTCGCAGAAGAGAACATGATGGAAAGCCATTGGCATTTGATGGCAAGGGACATATTTTTGTTCCCTTTGGCGCTCCTTCTGATGCTTGTCAAGTTGAAAACAGATTACCAGGTTCACCAGGAATGAACCCCTGCCCAATTTTAGATTCAAATGCAGGCGTATGGATGTTTGACGAAAATAAATTAAATCAATTCCGAACTGTTGATGGCGTAAAAGTGGCGACAGGTTTAAGGAGCTTAGTGGCAATGACTTGGAACACGCAGGATAATTCATTGTATTGTGTGGGTCATGGCCGAGATGGTCTTGTAAATACTTGGCCGCAATATTATAATGCATGGCAAAGTGCCTTATTACCTTCTGAAGCTTTTTACAAATTAAAACCCGGGGCAAATGCAGGTTGGCCTTATTATTACTTTGATCAAATGAAAGGAAAAGTAATGCTAAATCCTGAATATGGTGGTAATGGTAAAATAGAAAATACAGATACAACCATTGAAACGCCTATTGTTGGTTTCCCTGGACATTTTGCACCTAATGATTTATTATTTTATACCGGAGATCAATTCCCTGCTCGTTATAAAAATGGCGCATTTGTTGCATTTCATGGATCAACTATTCGCGCGCCGTATCCGCAAGCTGGATACATTATAGCATTTGTTCCTTTTGTTAATGGTAAACCACAAAAGTGGGAAGTGTTTGCAGATGGATTTACTGGAAGAGATACTTTAGTAAATACAAGCGATTCTAAATATCGTCCGATGGGATTAGCGCAAGGTCCAGATGGTTCCTTGTATATTTCAGAATCTGAAAAAGGAAAAATTTGGAAAGTGAAATTCAACGGAAAAAAAGAGGACTTCACAGAAAAGAGTTTGGCAAAAATGAAAGAAAGAGAAAATAGAACTTATGTCAAAAATCCAGATATCGATTTAGATAATTTAGAACGTAACAAAGTAGCCATTGGTGGAGAAAAACTATATCAAATGAATTGTTTGATGTGTCATCAAAAAAATGGGAAAGGCGATGGCGTCAGATTCCCTTCTATTGCAGCATCCGATTGGGTGAATGGCAATAAGGATACACTTATTTCAGTTTTATTAAAAGGATTGGAAGGCCCAATAAAAATAAATGGGCAACCCTTTGTTGGCATGATGCCCAAGTTTTCGCAATTGCCTGATCGCGACATTGCTAGCATTTTAAGTTATATAAGAAAAAACTTTGGGAACAATAGCGATTCTATCACAAAAACAGAAGTTGCAATTGTTCGTCAAAGATTAAGATTAATCAAGATGAAACAAATGCAACTTCAGCAACTTAGTGAAAAGAAATAATTTATTTTACATAAATAGGGTCTGCAAGTCCGTTTAAATCATACAACACTTTGCCTCCCTTGATAGTAACCTCACATTCTAATTTTTCAGTGCCCTTTAATTTGAATCCGGTTTTATCATAAAATCCAAAGTTGCCTTTTCTGACATTAAAAATAGCAATATCCGCTTCGGAACCTTCAGATAAATTACCTAATAATGGACGGTTAATTACCTGTGCAGGTTTCCAAGTACTCGCCTTGATGACTTCCACCAATGACATGCCCATATTTAAAAATTTTGACATGACACTTAATTGATCCTTCATTGAAGTGTTCATGCTACCCGTATGCAAATCAGTACTTATCGTGTTTGGATAAAGACCTGCTTTTAAGGCTGGTATTGCTTGTGAATAATTAAAACTTGAACCGCCATAACCCACATCAAAAATGATACCTCTTTTTTGTGCTTCTAATACAAATGGCTTTAGGTTATTTTTTGCATCAACAATTTCTTCACGAGCACCACCTAAGGCAGCATAAGTATGGGTATAAATATCGCCTGGTCTTAAATGTTTAAAAAATAAATCTTGAATGGGTAAATTAGGCTTGGAGCCACCAAAATCAATGATTACAGGTAGTTTTGCTAAATTCCCTGCTTCAACAACACGGTCCGTTGGCGTCCAATCTTCCCCATTAAAATGAGCCAATTTAAACCCTACAATATAATCACTGTATTGTTTAGCAGCACTTGCAGCAAATTTTGAATTCATCTCTGCCAAATCTTGTTCGTAATTTCCACCACGCATTCCTTCACCAACAATATTTAAAAAAGACAACACCCTAGTTTGGGATACATCAATTACATTTTTCTTAAAAGTGGCAAAATTTTTCCAACCTGCACCGCCACAATCCACCACAGTAGTAACCCCAACTCTAAAAGTATAACCATCGGGCATTAAAGCACTTAAGCCATCACTTAGGTAATGATCAGGTTGTGTGCCTGCAAATACATGCGCATGTAGGTCTATCACACCTGGTGCTACAATTAAACCAGTAGCATCTACCACCTGTTTTGCATCTTTGGGATTTAAATTTTTATCAACTTTAAATATTTTACCTTGTTTTATTGCTACATCCATAACGGCATCGATGCCATTTTTGGGATCAATTACATGACCACCTTTAACTAATACATCATAGATTGGGCTTGCATTTTGAGCAATTACGCCTAAACTAAATACAAGCAACCCTAATAAAAGTGCATACTGTTTTTTCATATAAATTAATTTTAAAAAATAAGAATATCGATTTTTTATATTGGAAAGCTACACATTTTGAAAATGAAATCAATTGCTTAAATTAAATTTTTTTTAGAATACCGCTCATCCCAAATTTTACTATGTTAAATTCTATGGAAGACGTGTTATTTAGAACCTATTTAAAAAAAGTGTATAAAATGTCACTATCACATCACAAAATATGCGTTTTATTCATTAATTTTTGGTTCAAAATATAAACGATTGCTATGAATTTTATTGCCACACTACTTGTAACCAACTTACTTAACTTTTCACCTGCCGACACCAATCAATATCAATTAGTGGTAGGCTCCTACACTAAAAAAGGAAATCCAGGTATTGAAGTTTATTCCGTAAATGCAGTAACAGGAAAACCAAGTTTATTGTATACCAAGGAAAATGCAAATGCCTCTTATTTAACCTTAGCGAATGAAGGTAAATTAATGTATGCCGTTTCTGAAGGATCAAAAGATGCCTCTTCTGTAAATTCATATAAGCTAAATAGCAATAATGAATTTGAAAAAATTAATAACTCCGCCATTAAGGGAGCTGGTCCATGCTTTATCACTTATCGTTCCGAAAGTAAAACAGTATATACTGCTAATTATACTTCGGGAAGTTTAAGTGTTTTCAAAACAAATGAGGATGGTGCACTACTTCCAATTGCACAAGAAATAAAATACAATGGATCAAGTATTGACAAAGCAAGGCAGGAAGCTTCCCATGCACATAATGTTGTTTTAAGTTTGGACCACTCCTATTTATTAGTGACTGATTTAGGGGGTGATAAAATTTATCAGCATAAAATTTATGCAGATGGATTAGTCGACGAAAACTATACTGCCATTTCAATCACGCCAGGAAATGGGCCAAGACATTTTGTATTTGACGCCACTGGTAAACATGGTTATTTGATAAGTGAAATGTCGGGTACCGTAGATGTTTTTGCAATAGATCAAAATAAGTTTAATAAAGTACAAAGTATTATTGCAGACACCGCAAGTACAAAAGCGTCTAAAGGAAGTGGTGACATTCATATCTCCCCAAGTGGCAAATGGTTAATTTCCACTAATAGAGTAACGAGTAACGAACTCACAATTTTTAAAATAGGCGAAAACGGTTTGCTCACAAAAATGTACCACCAACCCGTAGCAGAAAAACCAAGAAATTTTAGCTTTACACCATTGGGTAATTTTGTTTTTGTTGCAAGTCAAAATGACGACAAGGTGCAAATATTTTCATTTGACGATGCTACTGGGAAATTAACCAACACCCATCAGGATATGAAAATCAATGCTCCTGTATGTTTGGTATTTTCAAGTGATCCTATGGAAGTAAATCCTGAAGAAAGATTAAAAAAATCAAATATCACTTTAATCCCTGTGGTCCCTCCTATTGCCAATTATTTGAAACAAGTTCAAGTAGGAAAATTGGTTTACTTATCAGGTCATGGCCCTGACAAACCAGGCGGTGGACAAATGTATGGCCATTTAGGAAAAGATGTGACCATTGAAGAAGGCGCAGCAGCTGCAAGACTTACCGGGATTTCAATGTTATCTACTTTGAAATCCTATATCGGTGATTTAAATAAAGTAAAGCGTATTGTGAAAGTGCTTGGATTGGTAAATTCTGATCCCACATTTGTACAGCAGCCTGCTGTGATGAATGGATTTTCCAATTTAATGGTGGAAGTTTTTGGAGAAAGAGGAAAGCACGCACGCTCAGCATTAGGTGTTGCTGCACTCCCTAATAATATTTCTGTTGAAATTGAAATGATTGTGGAACTTAAATAAATTAATAATATAAAATTTAAAAAAATGAAAACTCAAAATCGCCGCTCAATTTTTAAAAAAATGTTTGCTGGATTCTTAGGAATCACAGGTGCTAGTGTTGCAGCAAATGCTACACCAAATTCAGATGTAGATGCAAATGGAAAAGAAGTATTTAATGTTCAAATGGACCAAGACATTCCACTTTTTTCTGGTGCTACTAAATTTGCAGGGATGGTTTTTGTTGCAGGTAAAGGTGCACATTTTGAAGGTGACATTAAAGCACATACAGACCATGTATTAAAAGAATTAGAAAAAGAGTTGATCAAAGCGGGTTCCTCTATGGAAAAAGTTTTAAAAGTAAATGTATACTTAGCTGACCTAGGTGATTACAAACAAATGAATGAAGTATTCAAAGGTCGCTTTGGTCCAAAGCCACCAGTAAGAACTACAGTAGCGACCTATGGAGGTGTTCCAGGAAACTCATTGGTTGAAATGGATTGTATTGCAATTGCAAACTAAATTATAAAACTAAATATCATGAAACGTAGAGACCTTTTAAAATATATTTCCATCACGCCACTTGCTGGTGCATCGATTGTAGGCGGATTTTCAACTGCCAATGCAGCACCAATGGCTACCCCATTAGCTGCAGCCATGAAGCGTGATTTGTTTTCCGAATTAGGCGTTCGAACATTCATCAATGCTGCTGGTACTTATACGGCAATGACCGCGTCACTTATGCGCCCTGCAACAGTGGAGGCCATCAGACAAGCATCCCACAAATTTTGTATGCTAGATGAATTGCAAGACAAAGTAGGTGAAAGATTAGCTGCAATTACCAGGGCTGAATCTGTCGTAGTGACCAGTGGTGCATTTTCCGCTTTAACCTTAGGTATGGCTGGAATTTTAACTGGAATGGATCCAGCAAAAGTAAAAGCACTTCCAAAACTGGAAGGCACTGGCATGAAAACAGAAGTTATTTGTCAAAAAGCCCATGCCATTGGATACAATCAAGCATTAACCAATACTGGAGTAAAAATGGTAATGGTGGAAACTTTGGAGGAATTAAAAAATGCCATCAATAAAAATACAGCAGCGATGCACTTTTTACATGTGCAATCTGATAAAGGACAAATACAACATGAGGAATGGGTTGCAATTGGAAAAAAATATGGTATTCCAACTACCATTGATATTGCTGCGGATGTACCTCCAGTTAGTAACCTTTGGCGCTTTAATGAAATGGGCTTTGACTTTGTTGCCATCTCAGGTGGTAAAGCATTAAGAGGGCCTCAAAGTGCTGGTTTATTAATGGGTAAAAAAGATTTAATCAAAGCAGCCCGTTTGTCCATGCCTCCGCGTGGAGAAACGATTGGTCGTGGTATGAAAGTGAACAAGGAAGAAATATTAGGTATGCTTGTTGCCGTAGAAGAATTTGTAAAAATTGACCATGATGCAGAAGCACTTATATTTTTAGAAAGAATTAAAAAAATTCAAGCAGCAGCAGAATCAGTACCAGGCGTTACAACAACTATTTCAACACCCGTATTAGGAAACGTCACCCCTACTTTAAACATTTCATTTGATTATAGTATGATTAGTAAAACAGGAGAACAACTACGTTTGGATTTACGTAACGGAAACCCTTCCATTGAATCCGTTGGCGGCAAAGATAATATTGGCATGACAGCTTGGTCATTACAAGAAGGCGAAGACAAACTTGTTGCTAAAAGATTAAAAGAAGTTTTACAAAGTGCTACTAAATAAATTAAAAGGAATTATGAAAAAAATAGGATTGCTATTATTATTGACAGGTTCATTTTATTTTACCCAAGCGCAATTGTTTCCTAAAACTGAATTAGAATATTTAACCTCGAATTGGAAGGGAGAAAGATTTGAAGATGGTCGCCCTAAAATAAGTGATGAATTAATTGCTAGAGCAAAAAAAATAGGTATTGAAGAAGCTTGGCAAGTACTTCATAATGAAGGTTACAATAATCAGTTTGAAGGAAATTGGAAAATGGTACATGATGATGTTCCAGTAGTAGGCAGGGCAGTAACTGCAAAGTACAGTCCTACCCGTCCGGATATAGAAGCACTTATCAAAGAACGTGGTAAAAAAGAAGGTCGCACTGGCAATACCAATGCATGGCCAATTCAACTTTTACAAAAAGGAGACGTTTATGTTGCTGAAGCATTTGGCAAAATAGCGCAAGGCACATTAATAGGAGACAACTTAGGTGCATCTATTTTTAATAAAACTGGCAATGGCGTTATTTTTGACGGCGCTGCACGAGATTTATCAGGATTGTCGCAACTCAAAGGATTTAACGCCTATGTTCGTGACTTTCATCCCTCATTTTTGGAAGAAGTGGTTCTTATTGGACTCAATGGGCCTATTAAAATTGGTGGCGCCATTGTCATGCCAGGAGATTTGGTTTTATCTGAAAGAGAAGGGGTTTTATTTATACCTGCACATATGGCTGAAAAAGTAGTTGCTACTTCAGAATTTATTTCAGTACGTGATCGTTTTTCGAAAGATGTATTGAAATCAGGCAAATACAATGCAGGTCAAATTGACAACCAATGGACAGAAGAAATTAAAACTTCCTTTTTAAATTGGATAAGCGCCCACCCTAACGAACCTGTTATTACCAAAGAAGCGCTTGAAAAGTTTCTTGAAAAAAGAACCTGGTAAGTTAAAATTAATTAAAAATATACAATGAAAAATTACAAACCATTTCTCTATTTATCTTTACTATTATTTGCACTATCAGGTGTATTATACTTATTACATGTAACTGATTTTTTAGGTCTCGTATTATCCTTGGCATTTTTATCTTTAAGCTTAGGTGTTAAATCAACGGAAAATTTGCAAGGATTAAGTTTTACCATGATTATATTTTCAGCAGTATCATTATCCATGTTTCACCCTGAATATTTTAGAGTATGGGGTGGATTTAAATTAGGCGGACTCATTGTACCATTAATTCAAATCATCATGTTTGGTATGGGTACTTCTATGAGCATGAATGATTTTGCTGCAGTTGTTAAAACACCGAAAGGAGTAATTATTGGCGTGTTTAGTCAATTTATAATTATGCCGACCTTAGGTTTTACCTTAGCAAGCCTTTCTAATTTCCCTCCTGAAATCGCTGCTGGAATTATATTAATTGGTTGTTCCCCAAGCGGGCTTGCTTCAAACGTAATGTCCTACTTAGCAAAAGCAAACCTCGCATTATCCATTACAATAACTTCAATCACTACATTATTAGCTCCTTTTGTTACTCCTCTATTAATGAAATTATTTGCAGGCGCATTGGTAGAAATTGATGTTTTAAAAATGATGTGGGATATCAATAAAATGATCATCATTCCAATTGGCGCTGGTTTAATTTTTAATAAATTATTAAAAGGAAAATCAAAATGGCTTGATGATGCCATGCCTATTGTTTCCATGATAGGTATCGCATGTATTATTACCATCATTACAGCTTCTGGCCGCGATAATTTATTAAAAATTGGACCATTATTAATAATCATAGTTTTAATTCATAATACATTTGGCTATTTATTGGGCTATTGGAGTGCTCGATTATTTAAAATGCCTGAAAGAGACTGTCGCACTGTAGCTATTGAAGTAGGTATGCAAAACGGAGGATTGGCATCAGGACTTGCAGAAAAACTAGGAAAAGCAGCAACCATGGGATTGGCAGCGGCCGTATTTGGACCTTTTATGAATATTACAGGTTCCATTCTAGCCTCTTATTGGCATAAGAAAGAACCAAAGGATTAGTTCTTGATATACAACTTACAACAAGACCTGCCCCGATTTGCCGGGGCAGGTCTTGTTCATTTATGAAAACAGTAATATTAAATTACATTTAAAAAAATAGCTCTGAAATAAAATATAGGGCTATGTTATTTGCAAGTGGCTTCTTAATTAAATTGTATTACCCCATATTTATCATACTCATGAAAGCTCGCATTAACAGGTGACCAAGCAAACTTGATCATTTTGCCAGCATCATAATCCAATCTATAAAAATTAGCATTCCAGCAAACCCCTTTTTTTAATGTCGTATTTTGTAAAGGACCAAATAGTGAAATTGGGAAAAATAATTCAGCAGTCCATTTGTACATTTCATTGTTATCTTGATGCACTTGCACTTTTTTAACCACTTTGCGTTTCCCTTCATAATGCCATGGCGTCCAACCCATCGCTTTTTTATCTAAATGCGGTACTAATAAAACTAGTTCTGCGTTTAATGCATTCACTTCATATTCCAGATAAATGGGCATTTTAGGTTCTGGATGAAAAAATACTTCAAATACGTCAGCAGTAAATAAATTATCAAAATCCTTTGTGAATGTAGAAGTCACTTTTTTATCATTTCCTGTAAAAAATACATAAACACCTGCATCCGAATAAAGTACTTTAAACTTAGTATCATATCCGCGAACTCCTGAATCCAGTTGTATCAAGTTAACCCATGCAGCGGAGTCCCATTGCAAATTGGTGCCAGCGCCATCTAATTGAAAATCGGCAGTTTTTTTTATTTTTAAGGTATCTGTAAAGGAAGATGCTTGCACATGAAAAAAAAGAAAAATAAATGCAAAAATGAAAGTGATTTTTTTCATAAAATAAATTTGAAAAGATACAATTAAAATTTTGTCAGGCTTACCCTTATTTACTCATCGCATTCAACTATCGTTCCATAATCAACTAGTAATTCCTCCCCTTCTTTTATATCCACCAATGCCTCAAACTGTTCACCGTCATTTAAAGATAGTACATTAGGCGTTTCAGAATGATTTAAATAAATAACCAAATCAACCAACTTAAAACCATATTCAGGTATAAAATAACTGTCTTCGTCAAACAGGCAATGATTTTCAATCAACTCTCTTGAATGCGTTGGCAAAGCATCCACCTCATCTTTGCTAACTTTTATCCAATCCCCAAATCCTTCTGAAAAAATATCCTTAGTGCCTTTGGGTATATCACGAATCGCAAAAACACCAATACCATGCAATGGTGAAGGCTTGATCATCACATAGGTTTGCGAATGCAACTGTTTTAATAACGCTTCCTTTTTCATTTAATTTATCCTAACATTTTTTGACAAGCAAATAAAGATGATTCCCAACTTGGAATGTCAATATTAATTGCTGTTTCCATTTTTTGGGTATCCAGCACAGAATAAGCAGGTCTTTTAGCAGGTGTTGGAAATTGTGTGGTATTAATCGGATTTAGTTCGCAGCTTAGTCCTGCATTTTTTTTGATTTGCTGTGCAAATTCAAACCAACTCGTAACCCCTTTGTTCGCATAGTGATACACTCCATGTATTTTTTTACCCCCACTTACCTCATTGATTATTTTTAATGTAGCAATTGCTAAATCTTTTGCATAGGTGGGACGACCAATTTGATCACTCACCACATTTAAAGTTGCTCTTTCCTTCATTAATCGAATCATGGTTTTAACAAAATTATTACCATGACTACTAAACACCCATGAAGTACGAATTATAATTGTATTAGGGTTCACGGCTAAAGCCATTACTTCCCCCTGCGCCTTGGTTGTACCATAAAAATTTACAGGATCAATAATAGTATCTGTTAAATAAGGACTAGATGCATTGCCATTAAAAACATAATCAGTTGAAAATGTTACAAATAATATATCATCTTTACCCGATATGCGAGCTAATTCAGCAACTGCTGTTGCATTAATTAAATTAGCTACATCTTTTTCGGCTTCCGCTTTGTCAACTGCTGTATATGCAGCTGTATTAATAATTGCTTGTGGTGCCCATTGTTGTATCAATGATTCAAATAATTCCGGCTTCGATAAATCAAACATGCTTCTATCCGCAAAAATAAATTCATACATTGGATAACTAGCCGCTAATTGTGTTAACTCCCAACCCAATTGCCCATTGGCACCCGTTACTAATATTTTTTTTATACTCATTGCGTGGTTTAGGAATTAAGTTTGGCTAGTTATTTTGATACAAATTCTTTGGGCAACTTCGTCCATTCACTTGAAGGCAGTGACTTAAAATAATCGTAGGTTTTTTTGAGTCCTTCTGCGCGATCCACTTTGGGTTCCCATCCTAAAATAGTTTTCGCTTTGGTAATATCTGGTTGTCTTTGCTTTGGATCGTCTACCGGCAATTCCTTGTAAACAATTTTAACAGATGATCCCGTTAACTTTAATACCTCTTCCGCAAAATCCTTTAAACTTATTTCATTCGGATTGCCAATATTTACCGGACTTGAATAGTCACTTAATAACAATCTATATATCCCTTCTACTAAATCATCTACATAACAAAAGCTTCTTGTTTGAGAACCATCACCAAAAATTGTTAGATCTTCTCCACGCAATGCTTGACCAATAAAAGCTGGCAAAACACGTCCATCGTTCAAACGCATTCTTGGTCCATACGTATTAAATATTCGAATGATTCTTGTTTCTACACCATGGAAATTATGGTACGCCATTGTAATCGCTTCTTGGAAACGTTTCGCTTCATCATACACACCGCGAGGTCCAACTGGATTCACATTTCCCCAATACTCTTCTGTTTGCGGATGAACCGTAGGATCACCATACACTTCTGATGTAGAAGCAATTAAAACTCTAGCGCCTTTTGCTTTTGCCAATCCTAAACAATTGTGAATTCCTAACGAACCTACTTTCAAAGTTTGAATTGGAATTTTCAAATAATCTATTGGACTCGCAGGTGAAGCAAAATGTAAAATGTAATCTAATTCACCAGCTACATGAATAAATTTTGAAACATCGTGGTTGTAAAACTCAAAATGTTCTAGCTTGAATAAATGTTCAATGTTTTTAAGTCGACCAGTAATTAAATTATCCATTCCAATTACGTGGTAACCGTCTTTAATGAAACGATCACATAAATGTGAGCCTAAGAAACCTGCTGCACCTGTTATTAAAATTCGTTTCATCTTATTTATTAATTAATTTTCTTCCAATACTACTGTAGAAAAATCCTTTTTCAGACATTTCTTCCATGTCAAATAAATTTCTACCATCAAATACAACTGCGTCTTTCAATAAAGACTTGATTTTAGAAAAATCAGGGTTTCTAAAAATCCCCCATTCCGTGCAAATCAACAAAGCATCAGCGCCTTCTAAAATCGAATATTCATCCGTTCCATATTTGATTTTATCTCCGATTAAACGTTCTACATTCGGCATCGCTTCAGGATCAAATGCAGTAATTGTAGCGCCTGCTGCAACCAATTCATCAATCATATACAAAGCTGGAGCCTCGCGAATATCATCTGTGTCTGGTTTGAATGCCAATCCCCACAATGCAATTTTCTTTCCGTTTAAATCCCCTTTAAAGAAATTCTTGATTTTTGGAAACAACACCGTTTTTTGATTTTCATTGACGTTCATTACAGCATCTAAAATCTCAAAGTTAAAATTCGCTTCTTGTCCAGACTTATACAAAGCTTGCACATCTTTTGGAAAACATGATCCACCATATCCAATTCCTGGGAATAAAAATCTTTTTCCTATTCTATCAAGATCGGAAGAGCACACGTCTGAACTCCAGTCACCTTGTACTATCTCGTAT
>CALLKA010000073.1 GCA_938008665.1 uncultured Bacteroidota bacterium | reverse complement strand
ATCCAGATGTAATGAATGTATATAAATATGATAAATCTAAAAAGCAATTTTATAAAATGCTACCGGATCTATCTAAAGCCTGGACCTCAAGATTTGATCCAAATGTAAGCAGGTACCCGCTTTTTAATGTAGCTAACACAAATAACCAAAATGAATTTGTTACAATTTTATTTGATAATTCTTATTCAAAAGATATTGGTGAGCCAGACTGGCAGCCTTATAATTTTAGAATTTTTACTTATGCAAAGTATAATTTTAGCACACAAAAAATTGAAACAATTAGTTTAAATAGAGACTCTATTTTAATACCCGTTAAATTTTCAAAATTAGATGCGGATGATTATTATAGGTTCTGTATTCATGAAAAAATTACTGCCTATAAAATGGATATTGATAAAAATGGAGAGGAAGAAATTGTGGTTGGTGGATTTTATATGAATAATTATTATAAAAAAAATTATCCTAAGCCTATTAACTATTTTGATCATTGGACATACATCAGCACAAAGCTTAGATGTTAAACCTGATCCAAACGCTCCTTATCTAAAGGATAAAAATTTACCTGCTTTTACTTTAAACCTAATTGACGGCAGGGAGGTTACTAATAAAACGATCCCTAAGTATAAATATACTTGTATTATTTTTTTTAGCCCTGATTGTTCTCATTGCGAAACCGAGGCCGCTACCATAAATAAGTATAAGGACAAATTGACAAACGTTTTGTTTATTTGGGACAGCTATCGTGACATGATTGCCATTCAGGCTTTTGCAGACAAATTTAACTTTGTAGGCCGTCCTAACATTATTATTGGTCGCGACCCTAGCTATATGATCCCTACCTTTTTTCGCCCTAAAATGACTCCATTTGTGGCATTATACAAAAATAACCAATTGGTGAAAGTGTACGAAAAAGGGGCAGATATTTTTGACTTAATAAAAATAATAGAAAGCAAATAACTAACTTTGCTGCGTAAAAAATATTCAACACTTATTTTAAATAAAAAAATATGAAAATTACAGTCGTAGGTGCAGGTGCCGTGGGTGCTACATGTGCTGATAATATTGCTCGCAAAGAATTAGCAACAGAATTGGTTTTATTGGATATTAAAGAAGGATTTGCAGAAGGTAAAGCACAGGATATGATGCAGACTGCTGCTTTATTGGGTTTTGATACACGTATTTCTGGATCAACGAATGATTATTCAAAAACAGCAAATTCAGATGTGGTAGTAATTACTTCTGGTTTACCGCGTAAACCAGGTATGACACGTGAGGAATTAATTGGCACGAACGCTGGTATTGTAAAGGGGGTTTGTGAGAATATTTTAAAGCATTCACCCAACACCATCATTATTGTAATTAGTAACCCAATGGACACCATGACTTACTTAGCATTGCAATCCACTGGTTTACCTAAAAATAGAATTATTGGAATGGGCGGTACTTTAGACAGCGCACGTTTCAAATACCAATTAAGCACCACATTAAATTGCAGCCCTTCCGACTTAAATGCATTGGTTGTAGGTGGTCACGGTGATACCACTATGATTCCTTTAATTAAGCATGCTACTTGGAATAGTATTCCAGTAACCAAGTTCTTAGATGAAGCACAACAACAAACGATCATCAATGATACGATGGTAGGTGGTGCTACACTTACAAAATTATTAGGCACTTCTGCTTGGTATGCACCAGGTGCTGCAGGAGCGGCATTAGTGGAAAGCATTGTACGTGATGAAAAGAAATTATTTACCTGTTGCGTAAGCTTGGATGGCGAATATGGCCAATCCGACATTTGCTTAGGCGTTCCTGTAGTGATTGGAAAGAATGGCTGGGAAAAGATTGTTCCTATGGATTTATCTGCAGACGAACAAGCAGCATTCAACAAAAGCGCAGACGCTGTGCGTAACATGAACGACGTTTTGAAAACTTTATAATAGTTCAAGAAATATAAAAAAAGCCTTCCTCCGATAACTGGTGGAAGGCTTTTTTATTTGGACAATATTTAATTATAGCGCGTAAATACTATTTCGAGACGAATATCTGTTCCTGCAGCGATGAGGCGAGAAATAGGTATTTATGCGCGTGTAAATAATTTATAAAATAGTGCGTAAATACTATTTCGAGACGAATATCTGTTCCTGCAGCGATGAGACTAGAAATAGGTATTTATGCGCTTTATAAATATTACAGCAAGCCGTTTACTTTCGCTGCAATCAAATCAGTATTTTGAAGTTGCATGCAATTAAAGTGTCCTTTGGGACAATGATTAGATCCTTGCTTCGCACAAGGTTGGCATTTTAAATTAGGTACAATTGCATCAAAGCGAGGGCTATCAGAATTTGAAGGGTACAAAGCCGAAAACTGTAAGGCAGGTGTAGTAGCTCCCCATATCGTCACTGTTGGTTTATTAAAGGCACAGGCAATATGTAAAAAGCCGGTATCATGTGAAACAATATATTGGGCATGCTTCACAAAAATCGCTGATTCATTGATGCGATAAGTACCGCATGCATTAAATACGCGACCCTCAAATGATTGTTGCAAGGCCAAGCCTACTTCCTTGTCATCCGGACCGCCAATTAATACAATGGGTAATTGAATGGATGCAATTAACGCCTTTAATTTTTCAAGGGGCATTTTTTTATTGAAGTACGAAGCGCCAATCACCAAACCAACATAACCTGATTTAAAATTTTCAGGTAAATCATCAATGACTGATTTGGTATCACTTGGGATAAAATAATCTAATCCCTTCCCATCGTCTACCACGCCCAATGATGTAACTGTATCCATATAACGCTTGGTGATATGTTCTTTTTTGAGTAAATCAATACCTAAGGTGGTGAGGATAATTTTTTGGATGCTTAATTTTTTATAGCTAAAGGCTTTTACACCCAATGCGCGTTTTATACGCCAGGTACGTTGATTATGATGCAAATCAATCACTGCATCAAAGGACTGCTTTTTTAAAGCGGGGATAATTGCATTGATATCTTGATCCAAATAATGAAAATGATCAATATAGGGATTTGCTTCAGTCACTTCCTTCATGGAAAGCTTAGTCAAAAAATGTATTTCAACCCCAGGAATTTGTTGTTTTGCACAACGTATCGCCGGTGTAGTTAATACAATGTCCCCAATGGACGAAAAACGAATAAATAATAAACGCATACAGGTTTAAAACTAAGGAAGTGGATTGTCGTGTTCCATATAATCCAAATCCTTATGATAGGTTTCCTCCGTAAAGAAATAAGCAATTAAAGTAATCACCATTACTATAGATCCCGTTAACATGCCACTTTGCAAAATATCCCAACCTAATTTTTTTTGTAATATATCTAAGAATAAAAAATTAATTAAGGGTAAAGCGCCGCGTACCATATTGGGTATGGTCGTTGCAGCAGTGGCACGCAAATTAGTACCAAATTGTTCGGCTGCCATTTGATTAAATATTGCCCAGTACCCAGTACTAAAGCCCAAGAAAGCACATATTAAATACATGCGGCTATCATTATTATTAAATGGACTGAAAAACAAAATCATGCCGATGATGCTTAAAATATAAAAAAGCATCAATGCCTTTTTTCGACTTTTAAAATATTGACTCACATAACCAATCAATAAATCACCAGTAGCAATGCCTATATAAGCCAACATGATTGATCTTCCAGAATCAATTAAATTAATGCCATACAAGGAGCTGGCAAATTTATTACTATAGTTAATTAACACACCAATGACAAACCAAGTAGGAAGTCCAATTAAAATAGCAGTAATATATTTTACAAATCTTTTCTTATTTTGAAAAAACATAAAAAAATTGCCCTTATCTAACTTTGACAACTTCACTGATTCAAACATAAATGACTCTGCTACTTTAACACGCAATATCAAAAGAAAAAATCCAAGTACCCCACCTATTTGATAACACAAACGCCAATCATCGGTATACTTAAATGTGAAATAAGCAAACACAGCGCCAAACAAGCCAATACCCGCAACCATGGAAGTGCCAATACCTCTTTTATGTTTAGGAAGCATTTCTGAAACAAGCGTAATTCCTGCGCCCAATTCACCCGCCAAACCAATACCCCCTATAAAACGACAGTAAGCATATTGATCAACATTTTGAACAAAGGAGGTTAAGATATTTGCAACCGAGTATAATAAAATGGAACCGAATAAAACTTTTAATCTGCCTTTTTTATCGCCCAACACCCCCCATAAAATACCGCCAATTAATAAGCCGGACATTTGCCAATTAATAATATGCGCACTATCTACAATTATAGTTTCCGCAGTGGATCCAATACTCATTACACTGGTTTGCCTAACAATGGTAAACAATAATAAATCATATACATCTACAAAATAACCCAGGGCAGCCACAAAAACAGGCAATGACAAAAGTCCAATTTGTTTATTCTGATTCATGTTAATAAATTAATTATTAATCGTTTTTAAATTAAGATTTTCGAGAACGATGCGAAATAACATTGATAATAACTGGCAATGTGGTCACCAAAACAATACCTAATACAATGACCTCTAAATGGTTTTTCAAATCGAATTGAAATTGTTTTAAAATCCAAGCTTGTAAAAAATGGCCGGCACATAACATACTCGCAACCCATGCCAAACAACCCACCACATTAAAATAAACAAACTTTTTTTTATCCATAACAACGATGCCTGCAACTATGGGCGCGAAAGTTCGAACAATAGGTATGAATCTTGCGATTACAATGGCACGTCCTCCGTGTTTTTCATAAAACTCTTGCGCTTGCACTAAATACTTTTTCTTAAACAATAAATTATCCTTCCAATCATACATGGCAGGACCCACTTTTTTGCCTATCTCATACCCAATATAATTTCCCAAAATTCCAGCAACAGATATAAATGCAAATAGAATTCCTAAATTAAGCCACTCACTATCCGTTACAAAAATTTGCGACACCAGCGGTGCACTATAAATACCTGCAACAAATAGCAAACTATCTCCTGGTAAAAAAAAGCCAAAAAATAATCCCGTTTCCGCAAAAACCACAAACAACAATAACCACAAACCACCATGTTCAATATAAAATTGTGGTTGTAGTAGTTGACTCCAGTGAAAAACTTCCAGTAAAGTAATCATTAATAATATTTTTATGCTTGTGTTGGATTTTCTAATGCCCCTTCCCATTTACTGACTACAGTTGTTGCCAGACTATTACCTAAAACATTCGTAGCAGAACGGAACATATCACAAAAGTGGTCAATAGGTAAAATTAATGCGATGCCTTCAGGCGGGATATTAAACATGGCACATGTAGCGGTAACAACGACTAGTGAGGCACGAGGCACGCCTGCAATTCCCTTGCTTGTAAGCATTAATACCAATAACATGGTTAACTGTGTTGGAATATCAATGTGTATGCCATAGGCTTGCGCAATCGCCAAACTTGCAAAGGTCATATACATCATACTACCATCTAAATTAAAGGAGTACCCTAGTGGTAAAATAAAGGATACAATTTTATCCTTGCATCCAAATTTTTCTAGCTCCTCTGTTAATTTCGGAAATACGGCTTCACTACTGGTGGTACTAAATGCAATGACTAATGGTGAAGTGATATGTTTTAATAATGTGGGAACGCGTTTTCCTAAAATAATAAAACCAACCCCTAACAAAACCACCCATAAAACGCCGATACCAAATAAAAAGTACATTAAATATTTACCGTAAAATATAAAAATGGCCAATCCCTTTGTGGCAATGACTGCAGCAATGGCCCCAAATACACCCAGTGGCGCAAAGTTCATTACATAGCCTACCATTTTTAAAATAATATGAGAAACTGTTTCCAATGCTTTAATAAATCCTTTGGCTGCGTCACCTATTGCTGCTGCGGCTACACCAAAAAAGATACTGAATATAACAATCTGTAATATTTCATTATTGGCCATTGCTTCAAACATGCTTTTGGGAAAAACATGTTCTATAAAATTGATCATGCTAAAAGTTTGGGTTTTTCCCATCACATCTTTTGCCCCACTCATATCTGCATTGCTTAAATCAATGCCCAATCCTGGCTTAAATATATTCACTAATACTAGTCCGATTAATAAACTCACTAATGAGGCAGTAATAAACCACAACATGGCTTTACCCCCAACACGACCTACTGTTTTTAAATCCCCCAGTTTTGCAATTCCGACCACCAAAGTAGTAAATACCAATGGAGCAATAATCATTTGTACCAGCCTTAAAAAGATGGTCGTTAATAGCTTAATATTTTTAGAAAATTTTTCAATATAAACCGCATCATAATTTTTATTAATGATGTAGCCCAAAATTGCACCCAAAATCATTGCGACAACAATATAGAGGGTAAGTTTATTTGATTTTTTCATAGCATTGTTAGTACTGCAATATAAGACTTAAGTCCTAAAAAAATACCCCCATCCAAGGGTGTATTTTATATAAAATTGAAGGCATTTTTGCGAAAAAAGTACTATTTTCCAACCTAAATTGTGTTCAATTACAATTAGCTCAAAAACAACACCTTGTTTTTGAATTGAAAACCGAAACCAATAACTATGAGTTTATTTAGAAAAAAAGATTTATCCGCCATGTTAGCACAGGCAGATGATGGTGGAAAAGGATTAAAACGCACATTAGGCGCGGGTAATTTGATTGCATTAGGCGTTGGTGCCATTATTGGCGCTGGCTTATTTGTTAGAACCGCAGCCGCTGCGGGACAAGCTGCTGGACCAGCTGTTACATTATCCTTCATTGTTGCAGCTATTGGTTGCGCTTTTGCAGGATTATGCTATGCTGAGTTTGCTGCAATGATTCCAATTTCAGGAAGTGCTTATGCTTATTCATATGTAACTATGGGCGAAACAGTTGCATGGATTATTGGATGGGCTTTAATTATGGAATATGCCTTGGGCGCTGCCACTGTATCCATCGCTTGGAGTGAATATTTAAACAAGCTGCTGGGAGGGAGCATTCCTTATGAATGGAGCCACTCCCCTTTTGAAAGTATGACTGGCGCAGATGGTATATTACGTCATGGTATTATGAATGCACCAGCATTGGTTATTTTATTATTATTAACCTTATTGTTAATTAAAGGAACACAAGAGTCTGCAATTGTAAATGCGATTATCGTATTTATTAAAGTGGCAATTGTATTATTGTTTATTGCAATTGGATGGCAATTTATTCGTCCAGAAAACCATACTCCTTATATGATCCCTGCTGGTCATGCACCTGTTTTAGATGCATCTGGAAAAACCATTGCGGATTATTCTGGCGTATTTAAACATGGTTGGGGCGGTGTGATTGGTGGAGCTGCAATTGTATTTTTTGCCTTTATTGGTTTTGATGCCGTTTCAACAGCTGCACAGGAAGCAAAAAATCCAAAAAGAGATATGCCAATTGGAATTTTAGGTTCATTAGTAGTATGTACCATTTTATATATCCTATTTGGACACGTATTAACTGGCGTAGCTAACTGGAAGGATTTCGTAGATCCTTTAAAAGGGCGTGAAGCTTCTGTGGCATATGCAATTTCAACCTATATGACAGGATATGGTTGGTTGGCAACCGCAGTGACCGTGGCTATTCTTGCTGGCTTTAGCTCAGTAATTTTAGTTATGTTAATGGGACAATCTCGTGTATTCTTCTCTATGGCGAATGACGGATTATTGCCTAAAATATTCTCTGATTTACATCCTAAATACAGAACGCCTTATAAATCAAACTGGATTTTATTCATATTTGTGGGTGGATTTGCCGCATTTGTACCAGGTAATGTAGCGGGTGATTTAACCTCCTTCGGAACCTTGTTTGCATTTGTATTGGTAAGTGCTGGTATTTGGATTTTAAGACGCAAATCACCAGATATGGAAAGACCATTTAAGACACCTTTGGTGCCATTGGTTCCTATTTTAGGAGCGGTTATTTGCTTGGCTATGATATTTGCCCTTGATGCACAAACATTAAAAGTGGCCTTTGCCTGGATGGCCTTAGGCTTGGTGGTGTATTTCGTATATAGTCGTAAGCATAGTAAATTAAATGACTAACACTATTGATGCATAATTTATAATAATCCCCCCGAGTACTCGGGGGGATTATTTTTTTAGCTTATTTTTGCAGACCTCAATAACATACTACTATGGGAAGAATATTTGAAGTTCGAAAAGCCACCATGTTCAAGCGTTTTGATCGTATGGCGAAACAATTTACTCGAATCGGTAAAGAGATTGTAATTGCTGTGAAAGCGGGTGGTCCTAACCCAGATGACAACCCTGCTTTGAGAAGATGTTATCAGAATGCAAGAAGTGTAGGTATGCCCAAGGATAGAGTGGAAGCAGCGATTAAGCGTGCGATGGGAAAAGACACGAGCAATTACGAGGAAATTTTATACGAAGGTTATGCTCCCCATGGTGTTGCATTGTTAGTGGAAACTGCCACCGATAACCATGTTAGAACTGTGGCCAATGTGAAAAGTCATTTTAACAAAGGACATGGTGCACTTGGAAATAGTGGAAGTGTGAGTTTTCAATTTAAAAAAATGGGTGTGTTTAATTTAAGCCCAGAAGGTGTAAATATGGATGATTTGGAATTAGAATTAATTGACCACGGCTTGGATGAATTGGGAGAAAGTAATGATGATAATGGAAATGTAATTATTGTATTAAGATGTGCTTTTACTGATTTCGGAAATTTACAAAAAGCATTAGAGGATAAAAATATTCAACCATTGAGTGCACAGCTTGAATGGATCCCCACCACCACTGTGCCAGTAACAGATGAACAAGCAGAGGATGTCAGTAAACTAATTGAAAGATTAGAGGAAGACGAAGATGTAAATAAAGTATTCCACAACATGGGGTAAGTTTATCCCTCTAATGATTTATTCAATAAAAATAAATGTCCAGTATATTAAATATTCTATTATCTACCTGCCTTCTCAACTTCAATACTATACATCCATTGAAGGATACGGCAGGATTAAAAAATAGGTATTTTAGAATTAGTGCAGAAACAAAAGTAGCACCCAACCTTTATACAACGCAAACTGGATTTTTTTGTAACATGGAGAGAGCCTTGCAAAAACAAACAAAAGTGGCTGTGAAATTTAGATTAGGATCATTGGAGCACACGCAAAAATTAGAAGGCTATACCTTAAGTAAAAATAATTATTAATCAAAAGAGAAATCTTAAGGCTACTCTGCCATCATCTCTTTTATTTTCTCAATAATTTCTTCCGTATTCGGTTTGGAAAAATAATCGCCATCACTTGCATATGCTGGACGGTGTGCTTTTGCACTAATGGTGCGTGCTGTTGCATCTAACCACTTATAGCCGCCTTGCACTTCAAGTACTTGTTGATACATATAAGCACTTCCACCACCTGGCACATCTTCATCTACAAATACAATTCGATTTGTTTTTTTCAAGGATGCCAATATTTGATGATGAATATCAAATGGTAATAAGGTTTGTACATCGATAATTT
>CALLKA010000072.1 GCA_938008665.1 uncultured Bacteroidota bacterium | reverse complement strand
CCGCACGTGCATCTTGTTGAGCTCTATACATTGCTTCATGATAATCTTTATTAGTGTTGGTTGGGGCAATACCCAAGCGATAGTCAATCGAAGCAACCACAAATCCCTTTTTCCCAAGTCTGATTCCTAACTTATTACTTATTGAACTTGATTTATTATTATTTCTAAAACCACCTCCATGAATAAAAATAACCAATGGCCTATTTTTAACTCTATCCACTTGGGGTGGCATAAATAAATTCAAAAGTAATTTTTCATTCTCCCCTTTTAAATTAATGGCTTCTCCATAGGGGATATCAATTAAAGAATCAATATGTATAAATAGGTCGTTTTTATAGCGCTTACCTAAATCGGCCACTTCTGTATTTTGCTTTTGTGCAAATACTTGACAATGCGCTATTAGAAATAATATAAAACAAAATGACTTCACGAATTTTTTCATAGTTATTATTTTTAAGCAAACATTTTTTTGATATCATTCTTAACTACCTTACCCATTGCATTTCTTGGTAAATCATTAAGGATTAAATATCTTCTCGGTTTTTTATAAGAAGCTATATAATTTACAATCCAATCTGATAATAATTTATCGTTAAAGTCATTGATAAACTCAGGTTTCAAAACAATGGCTGCCACAATTAACTCACCCCACTCATCATCATCAATACCAACCACCGCACAATCTTGTATCATTTTATTGGTTCTTAAAACTTCTTCAATTTCTAATGCTGATATTTTATACCCACCCGACTTAATAATATCTACAGATTGTCGACCCATAATTCTATAATAACCATTTTCAATGACAGCAACGTCTCCAGTTTTAAACCAGCCATCATTTGTGAAAGCAGCTTGGGTTGCTTCTGGTCGTTGCCAATATTCTTTAAAAACATTATCCCCTCTTACTAATATTTCCCCTGGCAATTGATCTTCAACTTGAACAAAGTTTTCGTCTGCTAATTTTATTTGAACACCGGGCAAGGGAATGCCAACATATCCCGCCTTTCTATCTCCATGGTATGGATTACTAATTGCCATTCCAAGTTCAGTCATCCCATATCTTTCTAATAATTGATGGCCACTCATTTGCGCCCACTTCTCCATCACACTAACGGGAAGCGCCGCAGATCCGCATACCATCAATCTAAATTTCTTCATGGATTCACGCAATGAATTTTGATCCTCCATCGCTAAGGTTTCAATATAGGCAATCAGCTTATAGTAAATGGTAGGAACCGCCATAAATACATTTAATTTGCCTTGTCTTATTAAATTAAATATTAGTTCAGGCGAAAATCCGGAAGTAAAATAACAGGTAGCACCTGCCCAAAGTGAACATCCAACCACATTTATAATTCCATGCACATGGTGCAATGGCAATACACAAGTGATTCGGTCATTGGATGACCATTCCCATGCATTAATTAATGTACTTATTTGAGCTTCTATATTTATATGCGTGGTGACTACCCCTTTTGGTTTATTGGTGGTACCACTCGTATATAAAATCAACGCTTTTCGTTGCTTTTCTATTGGAGGTAATAATATAGGGTAAGAAATTTGCTGATTATTTATTTCTTCAATAACAATGACGCTAATATTTGAAGTTTGTAAATAAGGCGCTAATACTTCTTTAAATTCTTGGGAAATAACTAAAATAGATGATTGCGTATCGTCCAAAACATATTCCAAGGAGGGAAGTGGATGCGTGATACATAGTGGAACTGCAACACCTCCTGCGATCCAAATTGCCCATAATGTTTTTACATAATCAAAGCCCGGGGGTACCATAAAAGCAACCCTAGCCTGATTCAAATCGGGGGTATTATTTAAGAGTATTCCAGAAAATTTCTCTGCACTTGCGATTAGTTGCTCATACTTATAAATGACGCCATCATGAATGATGGCGTCATTAGTTAAATGCTTTTTTGCTTGTTCAAAAAATTGAAGCATTTAATTAATTATTTACAAATTGATTATTTTTTCCTTTGGAACTAATGACTTCATGATACTCCAAGCAATTAAATAAGCCACTGCACAAAAAGCAAACATCATTGAATAGGCAGTGGTTAAGGAACCACGTACTGCTTCCTTTTGAATATGAATAAACAACTCATATTGAGTTGGATCCACCGCTTGTAATTTTGCTTGAATATCTTTGGTTAAATTTGACCAATCTTTTTGTGCCACATTGACCAATATTCCTTTTTTATCAGTAACATTAAGCGAAACCACTTTGTTTAAATAATCTGAAAATCCCGTATTGGTTGCACTTGACCATGTTGCATTGACTGCTTTCAATTTGTAGCTATCAAACAACCAACCGCCTACTTTTGAAACCACTACACCCCCTAATCCGCCAGCCATACCACCAATACCTACCACTGTTGCAATGGATCGTTTTGGAAACATATCAGAAACAGTAGTATAAATATTTGCAGACCATGCCTGATGTGCAGATGCACCAATCCCTATAAATATAACAGGCACCCAATAACTCAAATAACCCAAAGGTTGCACTGCTAATACCACCAATGGAATAAAAGCAATCATTAACATGGCTTTCATACGACCATCATAGGGTTTCATCCCTTTATTAATAAAATAAGTAGGGAAATAACCGCCACCAATGCTGCCTACCATGGTCATACTATATAACACCGTTAAAGGAATGATAATGGCAGTGCCTTCCATACTATATTGGTCCTTTAAATATCCTGGTAACCAAAATAAGAAAAACCACCAAACACCATCCGTCATAAATTTACCAATAGCAAAAGCCCAGGTTTGTTTATACCCCATTAATGTAGCCCATGATATACGATTAGTCACTTTACCATCCACGACTGTATCCTCCACTTCAGTATGATCCGTTATGTATTCTAATTCGGCAGCAGATAATCTTTTTTGCTCAGTAGGTTTATCATAATAGATAAACCAAAAAATTAACCACAAGAACCCAATAGCTCCAATAATAAAAAATGCTTCCTCCCAACCCCAAGTGGATACAATCCATGGCACAGAAAGTGGCGCTAATATGGCACCCACATTGGTACCTGAATTAAATATACCTGTTGCAAATGCTCTTTCTTTTTTGGGGAAATATTCAGCTGTTGCTTTGATAGCCGCTGGGAAATTTCCCGCTTCTCCAAAACCTAATAAAGCCCTAGATAACATAAAACCTGCAATTGAAATTGGCACCGCAGTAATTCCTACCCATCCTAAAACAGTGGCTACCATCATTCCAGCTGGAACTGCATAAGCATGTAATATTGCAGCTAATGACCATATAATGATGGCCCAAGAATAACCTGCTTTTGTACCTAATTTATCAACAATACGCCCTGCAAACAACAAACTGATTGCGTAACTAAATTGGAATACCGAAGCGATGTTAGCGTAATCACTATTGCTCCAATCAAATTCTCGTTCCAAGGTGGGTTTTAATAAACTCAAAACTTGACGATCTAAATAATTTACGGTTGTTGCAAAAAACAATAACGCACAAATTGTCCAGCGATATTTTCCAATAGCAGTTTGTTTCATTTACTTTGTTTTAATTGTTTGGATAAGTTCCAACACTTTTATTGTTTCAATTTCAATAGTCGCATACTCCTTTGCTTCCATTAATTTTTTACTAATTAATTTACTTCCCATTCCCACTGCACATACCCCTGCTTTAAACCAACCTTCAATATTTTCCCTAGTCGTATCCACACCACCTGTAGGCATAAATAAAAGTTTAGGAAAAATATCTTTGATACTACTTAAAAATTCAGGGCCTAATAAATTACCTGGGAATAACTTAATAAATTTTACGCCATTGTTTTCAGCTGCAATAATTTCAGTAGGCGTCATACAACCTGGCGCATATAACAAACCTTTAGCATGGGTATAATCAGCTACCTCGGCTACATAACCAGGACTTACTAAAAAATCAGCACCTGCATTGATATAATCAGTGGCTTGTGCTACATTTTTGATGGTGCCCACCCCGATTAATAACTCGGGCATTTCAGCATTTCTAACTTGTACCATTGCTTTAAAGTTTTTTAAAGCCGCTTCACCACGATTGGTATATTCTACTGCTTTCACACCAGCTTTATAAATTGAACGCAAAATTTCAATACTCACTGACTCATCTGAATTAAAATATAAAGGCAACATTCCTTGGTGAATGATTGCGTCGATAGCTTGTTGATTTTTACTCATAAATTTTTATTATTACTATTATTAAATAAAATTGATCCGTCATTAAACGAAAAAACTATATACGCACTTTTATTACCATTTTGGTGATTTCCCCTTCCCCAATCATTGGAGCATGAACATCTTCCGGAAAAAATATAACAAACTGATGATCAGTTAAACTAAAAAAGGTATCCGGTTGATCCAAATACAATTGCACATCTTTTTCATCGTTATAATCACCATTAGGCAATTTGCACTTACTTCTTGGCTTCCATCCCATTTGCTCGTCCCCTTTGATACAAAGTTGAATATCAATATTTTTATTATGGCATTCAAATTTTGCAACACTTGCTTCGGCTGTTTTACCAACTGCGGTGTTATTAATCACTTTTAATCCATCTGAAATATCAAATCTACCTGTTTCAATGGCAGTTAAATTTTGCGCAGCGATATATTCAAAAGCAGGTTGAAATAAAGGATGCACACTGTAATATTTGTGTGCATTCTGAAGGGTATCTATAATCATATTCTTCCGTTTTAATTCATCTATTAATAAAATGAATGATGCAACTCATTATAGAATTGCATCATTGGTAAGTTACTATTTTATCTTTGAACGCGACCACTGCCATCGCCTTTCATCAAATCCTTAACGTCACTCAAGGTTGCATGGTTCAAATCACCTGGTATGGTATGTTTTAAAGCACTAGCTGCAACACCAAATTCTGCAGCATCAGCCATTGGCATGCCAGTAACTAATCCATAAATTAAACCACTTGCAAAGCTATCACCACTACCTACTCTGTCCACAATGCGAACATTGTATTGTTTGGTATGGTAAAAATCAGTTCCATTATAAACTAAAGCGCTCCAACCATTATCACTTGCGCTATGACTTTCACGTAATGAAGATGCAATAAATTTAAATCCGAACTTGGCTTGCATTTGCTTAAATACATCCTTAAATCCATCCAAGTTTAATTCTCCTTTAGTGACATCTGTATTAGCAGCTTTAAAACCTAAAGTAGTATCTGCATCTTCTTCGTTTCCGATACAAACATCTACATACTTGCATAATTCTGACATTACTTCTCTTGCTTTTTCCTTAGTCCACAATTTTTTACGATAATTTAAATCAATACTTGTGGTAATTCCTTTTGCTTTTGCCGCTTTCAATGCCGCCAAAGTTAATGCAGCTGCTTTATCGCTTAAAGCAGGTGTGATACCTGTCGTATGAAACCAATCAGCCCCATCTAAAATTTTATCAAAATCAAATTCAGCCGCATCCACATCAGCAATAGATGCACCTGCACGATCATACACTACTTGCGAAGCACGCATGGATGCACCTGTTTCTAAAAAATAAATACCTAGTCTAGCTCCACCTCGCGCAATAAATTGGGTATCTACGCCATATCTTCTTAAATGATTAATTGCTGACTGTCCAATTGGATTGTTAGGCACTTTAGTCACAAATGTTCCATTTAATCCATAATTACATAAAGCAGCAGCCACATTCGCTTCGCCACCACCATAAGTGATATCAAAGGTATCTGCTTGTACAAATCTTTTAAAGTCAGGTGTTGACAAACGCAACATAATTTCCCCTAGTGTAACTACTTTCTTGCTCATAACTTGTTTTATTTATTATTAATTAATTTTAAAATAATCCTTTGCATTATAATAACAGATATTCTTTAAAATATCCGCGATCCATTTTTCATCATTGGGGATAAGTCCTTTTTCCATATCATTTGCAAATAAATTACAAATGATACGTCTAAAATACTCGTGCCTTGAATAAGATAAAAAACTTCGACTATCAGTAAGCATACCAATAAATGAAGAAATTAACCCCATGTTAGATAAAGTATTTATTTGTTTTTCCATACCATCCTTTTGGTCCAAGAACCACCATCCTGACCCAAACTGCATTTTACCTTTCAATTTGCCATCATTAAAGTTTCCACACATTGTTGCAAAAACTTCATTATCTGCAGGATTAATATTATATAATATAGTTTTTGCTAATTCATCCCTCTGATCCAAAGCGTTTAAAAAATGAGATAAACTTGCCGCTTGCGCATAGTCGCCAATAGAGTCTGTTCCTGCATCAGCTCCTATACTTGCTAATAATTTTGAATTATTATTACGTATAGGCCCTAAATGAAACTGTTGTACCCAACCTTTTTTACAATACATTCTTGATAAAGATAATAGTATCGCACCTGCGAATCGCTCCGGCTGGGAGAAAGGATTGCTATTTTTATTTTGAATAAATTGAACAAACTCTTTTTCCAATGCCGTAGTGAAGGTGATTTGAGAAGGCATCTGTGTAAATGCATGATCCGAAACGCGACACCCATTTTGATGAAAATAATTCACCCTGCTCTCTAATGCAATTAAGAAAGTATTGATGCATTTAACTTTTGTTCCTGAAACTTTTTCCAACTTTTGCAGATATTTTATAAATGCTTCCTTATCAGCAATATTCAACGCCTTATCCGGCCTGAAAGTGGGTAATACTTTACACTTAAATCCACTTTTTGCAATTTTTTTATGGTCCGCCAAATCATCGCAAGGATCATCCGTAGTTCCCACTAGTTCCACCTTATAATTGTTTAAAATACCTTGTGTTGAAAATTTTTCCTGTGCCAAAAGTGTATTGCACTTTTTATAAATAGCGCCTGCACTTTTTTCATCTAAATATTCATTGATACCAAACGGTCGTTTTAATTCCAAATGCGACCAATGAAATAAAGGATTGCGAATGGTTTGTGGCATACAAGCAGCCCATGCTTTAAATTTATCTTCATCATTAGCATTACCTGAAATTAATTTCTCATTAACCCCTAATGCACGCATTGCTCTCCACTTATAATGATCCCCTTTTAACCAAATCTCCGTTAAATTTTTGAACTTTTTATTTTCTGCTATTTCATTCGGAGGCAGATGATTGTGATAATCAATAATAGGCAAATTGGCTACATGATTATGATACAATTTATTTGCCATTTTACTATCAAGTAAAAATTGGTCCGTAAAAATGGTTTTCTTTTTTGAAATCGCCATAAGTCAGTTTTTTATTTATTTTTTTCTTCCAGACTTCTTAATATGCCTAATTCAACGCCTCTTAATTCAGCCAATCCTTTTAATCTTCCAATAGCAGAATAACCAGGATAGGTTTTCTTTTTCAAATCATCCAACATTTGATGTCCGTGATCAGGTCGCATTGGAATATCTACACCACGCTTCTGCATCACAAGAACAATTTCTTTAATCACCCCATACATATCCACATCCCCTTCTAAATGATTGTCCTCATAAAAATCACCTTGCGCATTGCGTTTCGTACTACGCAGGTGAATAAAATTAATTCTGTCCCCAAATTGCTTCACCATTTCCGGCAAATTATTATCCGGCCTTACACCAAATGAGCCTGTACAAAAACATAAGCCATTACTTAAGGATGGTACTGCTGTTGCTAATGCTTGTATATCAGATGCTGTACTTACAATTCTTGGTAAACCTAAAATAGCATGTGGCGGATCATCTGGATGAATGACCATTTTAATTCCTGCCGCTTCTGCAAATGGAACTACTTGTTTTAAAAAATAAATCAAATGACTTCTTAATTTTTCAGCATCTATTCCTGCATATGCATCTAACGCAGCTTGAAACTGATCCATCGTAAAACTTTCCTCACTTCCCGGCAACCCTTTGATCATGTTTTTTTGAATCAATTCCAGTTCAGTCGCACTTGCGTTTTCAAATTTATTTTTTGCAATAGCTATTTCCTCAGTGGTATAATCCTTTTCAGCACCCTTTCTTTTTAAAATAAATAAATCAAAAGCCATGACCGCCGCTTTTTCATACAACAAAGCCAAGGAACCATCTGGCATAGGATATTCTAAATTAGTTCTTGTCCAATCCATGACTGGCATAAAATTGTAAGTCACAATGTTGATGCCGCATTGTCCAAGATTTTTTAAACTGATTTTATAGTTTTCGATAATTTGCAAATAACCCTCCACTTGTGTTTTAATGGACTCATGTACAGGCAAGCTTTCTACCACTGACCATTTCAATCCTGCAGATGAAACTAAATCAATTCTTTTTTGAATTTCTTCCACTGTCCAAACATCACCATTTGGAATATGGTGCAATGCAGTAACAACACCAGTGCAACCAGCTTGTCTTATATCTGATAAAGAAACTGGATCGTTAGGTCCATACCAGCGCATGGTTTGTTCCATTCTATTTTTCACATTCCCATAAGAAGGATAAAAATGATTGCCCATTATTTTATTTCAACTTTTATAATTTAATCAAATACATTCTCAACAAACATTTGCAACCATTAAATGATCGGCATTGTAAATTTTTTCATGCCTTCATTCAACAAATACAATCTTTATACCCCACTATTAATTGTAAATCCTCCATCCACGCCAATATCCATACCAGTAACAAATTTTGACGCATCACTTAATAACCAAATCAATGCTCCAATTAATTCCTCTGGCTGACCAAATCGCTTGTAGGGTGTGTTACGAATAATAGCATTGCCTCGGTCTGTATAAGATCCATCTTCATTTGTTAATAAAGTTTTATTTTGACTTGTAAGAAAAAAACCAGGCATGATGGAATTGATTCTTATTTTATCACCATAACGATTGGCCATTTCAATTGCAAACCACTTGGTATATATATCAATGGCCGCCTTACCCATACTATATCCTAAAACCTTTGTTATAGCTCGTTTGGAACTCACCGATGAAATATTAACGATACTCCCATTGCCAGTTTTTGCAATTTCAGGTCCAAAAACTTGGACAGGAATAATGGTACCCCATAAATTAAGTACTAATGCATCCTTCATTCCATCAATATTCAAATTGAAAACATCTTCTGTTGGTTGTAAAACACCCGATGGTATATTTCCACCAGCGCCATTCACCAAGCCATCTATTTTACCATATTTACCTAAAATTTCATTTTTCGCAGAAACCAACTGTGCTTCTTCTAATACATTCACCGAAATAAAATGCGCATCCCCTCCATTCGCTTTCACTTCTGCTACTCTTTCATTTCCCTTCTCCACATTCTGACCTAAAATAATTGGAATCCCCCCCTGTGCTGCAATTCCTTTTACAAATCCTGCACCTAATACTCCAGTTCCTCCCGTAACCACAATTACTTTTCCTTGCAAACTAAACATATCCGATTGTCCCATTTTTTATAATTTAAAATTTTAAAAACATCATTCATTTTTACTTTATTTATGATCCCCAATTTAAAAGATAAAATTAT
>CALLKA010000071.1 GCA_938008665.1 uncultured Bacteroidota bacterium | reverse complement strand
AAAAGCAAAGAAAATTTATTGAAAAATTTGCCTTAATTGATCCTGAAAGATTTTGGCATTTCTTACATCACTTATTTCCCCAGGATCCATTTTTAGTATGTGCTTTAGATATGGCAGGTTGGGATTTGTTTGGACAAATGAAAAAGCAACCCCTTCATGAAATGTGGCATACTACCTGGGACAATAGCACGCCAACACCCATCTGTGATTATACTTTAGGAATAGATCCAATTGAAAAGATGGTGGAAAAAATGAATGCGCATCCTTGGCCAATATATAAAGTGAAAGTGGGTACTGATTACGATATTGAAATGTTAACTGAATTACGCAAACATACTACTGCACCTTTGCGCGTAGATGCCAATGCGGGTTGGACACTAGAAGAAGCCTTGGTTAAAATACCAGCATTTGCCAAATTAGGTGTTGAATTAATAGAGCAGCCTTTGGCCAAAGATAATTGGGAAGGTATGGCGGTATTAAAAAAGCAATCTGTACTTTCTTTATTTGCGGATGAAAGTTGTGTTTTTGAAAAGGATGTTGCCACTTGTGCCAATTATTTTCATGGCATCAATATTAAGTTAACCAAATGTAGTGGACCAACACCGGCATTAAGGATGATCAGGGAAGCGAAAACTTTAGGATTGAAAGTAATGATGGGAAGTATGAATGAAAGTGTGATTGGTTCAGCCGCAATTGCACAGTTTTTGCCCCAATTGGATTATGTGGATATGGATGGTCCTTTATTAATGACCGAACTAAATGGCGTAGGACTTGATTTTAGTTTTGCGCAAAACAACGGTCAAATTGCACCTTTGCAAAGGCCAGGATTGGGCGTCCAATATCGTGCGCCTTTTAAAAAATAAATAATTTATTTGAAATAAATTTTATGACACCAGAACGTACCAGTAAATTATTAAAAGTTTTAAGCAAGCGACAAGCTAATTTAACAGTGGTGTTGGAGAATGTGCAGGATCCACATAATGTATCTGCAGTCATGCGCACCTGTGATGCAGTTGGTATTCAGGATGTGTATGTGCTTACCACTAAAATACCTAGACATAAAAAATGGGGATATCGCAGCAGTAGTAGTGCGCTAAAATGGTTAACCATTCATGAATTTGATAATTTGGAAACATGTGTTGCTGCATTAAGAAAAAATTTCACCAAAATATTAACCACCCATTTGTCAAGCGATGCGGTAAGTTTGCATGATATTAATTTTACAGAATCCGTCGCCTTGGTTTTTGGCAATGAACATGCAGGTGTTACTGAAGAATTTAGGAATTTAGCAGATGGTAATTTTATTATCCCACAAATGGGCATTATACAAAGTTTAAATATTTCTGTGGCATGTGCAGTGAGTATTTATGAAGCCATGCGTCAAAAAATGAACGCGGGACATTATAATCAAGCCACTCTTCCTAAGCAGCAAATGGATGAATTATTAACGCAGTGGGGCTTTGAAGAAGAAACGCCTGAAGTATATAACAATTCAAAGTTGAAGCGAAGTTAATCTGATTTTTATTGAAGCGTAATTGTACTTTAAAACGAAGCTAAAATTTAATTTAATCGATTTTATTTAGCGTAAGCATTACATTTGTTCTGGCACGGCAATCCCTAAACAACTCATCGCTTTTTGTAAAGTAGCAGCTGTTAAAATACCAATCTTTATTCTCAATTGCTTTTTCGTTTCTGTGTCCGCATTTGCAATAGAATGTTCGGTATAGAAGGTGTTGAATAATTTTGCTAAATTAAAAGCATAAATCGCAATTTTTGAAGGATCTAAATTTTCGGCAGCTTCGTTAATGATCGCCGGGAAAATTGATAACTCAATAGCTAACTGTTTTTCCAAGGGCAATAATTCATTTGCCGTAAGTGTTACTGTAGTACCCGTTTTACGTAAAATGCTCTTGATACGCGCATGCGTGTATTGAATAAATGGACCCGTGAAACCATGAAAGTCGATGCTTTCCTCAGGGTTGAATATCATTTTCTTTTTAGGATCCACCCTTAAAAGAAAAAACTTAAGAGCACCTAATCCAATGGTATTGTATAATTCTTCAAGTTGTGCTGATGTGAAATCAGACACTTTACCCAAAGCTTCCGTTTTTTCTTTAGAAATTTTAATCATTTCGTCCACCAAATCATCTGCATCCACCACGGTGCCTTCGCGACTTTTCATTTTGCCAGTAGGTAGTTCAACCATGCCGTAGCTTAAATGATATATGCCATCCGCTGCGGGTAGTTGTAACTTTTGACAAATTAATTTTAAAACTTTAAAATGATAGTTTTGTTCATCACCCACCACATAGATACTTGCATCTGTATTAAATTCTTTTTGTTTTAATTGTGCAAGTCCAATATCCTGTGTCATGTATACCGAAGTGCCATCTTTACGACGTACAATTTTTTCGTCTAAACCGTCAGCAGTCAAATCAATCCAAACTGAGCTATCTTCTTTTTGAAAAAATACTTTTTTTGATAAACCGGCTTCCACCAATTCTTTACCTAATAAATAGGTATTGCTTTCATAATAGGTTTTTAAAAAGTCCGAACCTATTTTATTGTAAGTAACCTCAAATCCTTCATATACCCAGGCATTCATTCTTTTCCATAAGTCAATGGTTGCCGCATCGCCTTGTTCCCATTTAAGCAACATTTCCTGGGCGCCTTTTAAAATAGGGGCTTCTTTTTCTGCAACTTCTAATGGCATGCCACCTGCAACTAACTCAACCACTTCTGTTTTGTAAGCATCGTTGTATTTGACATAGTAATCGCCTACAAAATGATCTCCTTTTTGATGGGTGTCCGCAGGGGTTGCACCATTTGCAAATTTTTGCCAAGCGATCATGCTTTTGCAAATATGAATACCTCGGTCATTTACAATACAAGTTTTAAAAACTTCATGTCCTTGTAATTTTAAAATTTCAGCAATACTCCAACCTAAAAAATTATTTCTTAAATGACCTAAGTGTAATGGCTTATTGGTATTAGGGGAGGAGTACTCCACCATAATTTTTTGTTTGTTTTCAGTAGCTGGCACTAATTGACTTGGATCCGAACTATTGATAAAATCAAACCAATAATCATTACTGATCGTAAAGTTTAAAAAACCTTTGACAATATTAAATTGGGTAAGTATGCCTGGCATATCAGCCATCATTGCAGCACCAAGTTCATTTCCTAAAGCATCTGGACTTTTTCCTAATTGTTTGACAAATGCAAATAATACAATGGTATAATCACCTTCAATTTCAGGTTTGGTTGCATTCACCAATACTTGATCTGCAGGTATATTTACATTATATAATGTATGTATACATTTCGATGTGGACTGTTTTAAATTAGTTATCAAGTTCATAAAGTAGGGTTGCCTCATGCAAAAGTAATTAATTAAGATTACCTTTGTGCATACATGTTAAAACTGCATGAAATAATTAGTCAAATCATACTTAAATTGATTGATTGGGTTTACCCGGTTTTTCAAAAAGTAATGCCATTGAAAACATTTAGGTATGCTGCCTGTGGGGGTGCCAATACCTTACTTGATATCTTATTATTCTTTGTTTCCTATAATTACATTTTACACAAGGAGATTATTCAAGTTAATGGGATTAGTGTTAGTCCGCATATTGCTTCTTTTATCATCAGTTTTTGTATTACTTTTCCTATTGGTTTTTACCTAAGTAGGTATGTCGTATTTCAGGAAACCACGGTGCCTAAAAGGAAACAGCTGATGAAATACTTTTTTGTTGTGTTTGGATGCATTCTATTAAACTATATATTCTTGAAATTATTTGTTGATTATTGTGGTTGGTACCCAACTTTGGCCAAAATTGTCACCACTTTTTTTGTGGTTATATTTAGCTATACCAGCCAAAAAAACTTCACCTTCAAGTCGGTTGAATCTGATACCTTATGAGCTGAACATCCTCATTTTTAGGACATTTAACTGACTTTTCTGCTCCTTTATTTATAAAATATGCCATTTCAGAGCAGCATTAAGGCTGATTTACTGCCATTTATGACAAATTTGCACCTATCTGCCAATGGCATAATGATTGTCTATGATAGGGTAATTAAACATTGAAAATCAAGCATTATGGGAAAAATAATAGGAATTGACTTAGGTACCACAAATAGTTGCGTATCGGTTATGGAAGGTGGCGAACCAGTAGTAATCGCCAATGACGAAGGTCGTAGAACCACACCGTCAGTAGTAGCGTTTTTGAAAAATGGCGAGCGTAAAGTTGGAGATCCCGCTAAGCGTCAAGCCATCACAAATCCTGAAAATACTATTTCGAGTGTGAAGCGTTTTATGGGTCGTCGTTTTAATGAAATCACAGAAGAAAAAAGTCACTGGAGTTACAAAATTGTACAAGGTGAAAATGATACTGTTCGTGTAGCGATCGATGATCGTATGTATACACCGCAAGAAATTTCAGCAATGGTTTTACAAAAAATGAAAAAAACTGCTGAAGATTATTTAGGCACTGAAGTAACAGACGCTGTAATTACAGTTCCTGCTTATTTTAATGATGCACAACGTCAAGCCACCAAAGAAGCGGGCGAGATTGCTGGATTGAATGTTCGTAGAATTGTTAACGAACCTACTGCAGCAGCTTTGGCGTATGGCTTGGATAAAAAAAATGTAGAACAAAAAATTGCAGTTTTTGATTTAGGTGGTGGAACTTTTGATATCTCTATCTTGGATTTAGGAGATGGTGTGTTTGAAGTAAAATCAACCAATGGTGATACTCACTTAGGTGGTGATGATTTTGATAAAGTAATCATGGACTTTTTAGCGGATGAGTTTAAAAAACAAGAAGCAATTGATTTAAGAAAAGATCCAATGGCTTTGCAACGTTTAAAGGAAGCTGCAGAAAAAGCAAAAGTAGAATTAAGTTCTTCTTCAGAAACTGAAATCAATTTACCTTATATTACTGCAGTGGATGGTGTTCCTAAGCACTTAGTGTTAAAATTATCAAGAGCAAAGTTTGAATCATTAGCGGATAATTTATTTGCAAGATGTTTGAAGCCTTGTGAAGCTGCATTAAAAGATGCAGGTTATTCCACCTCTCAAATTGATGAAGTAATATTAGTAGGAGGTTCTTCAAGAATCCCTAAAGTACAGGAGTTGGTTGAAAAATTCTTTGGTAAAAAACCAAACCGTTCTGTAAACCCGGATGAAGTGGTTGCAATTGGTGCTGGTATTCAAGGTGGTGTTTTGACTGGAGATGTAAAAGATGTATTGTTATTAGATGTAACGCCATTGAACTTAGGTATTGAAACAATGGGTGGTGTGATGACAACCATGATATCTTCAAACACAACTATTCCTACTAAAAAAACGGAGATTTATTCAACAGCGAGCGATAATCAACCAGGTGTACAAATTCATG
>CALLKA010000070.1 GCA_938008665.1 uncultured Bacteroidota bacterium | reverse complement strand
CAAGAGCTTGCTCGTGGATTTGGTGTCAGCGATTATACTGATATGTTTGCTAATTTCAAAGCGAACTCAGCAAGACTCAAAACACCGTCTGAATATCGCATGGCCTTTTTGAATGGTGCTGGTTTTACTTCATCACTATTAAGACATTTGCTTGTTGCAATAAATTTCTATTAACTTTTAAATTATTAATGAACCTTTTATTTCCGTCTTTTAATAATTCTAAAGCCATTTGAGGCGAAATGGCATTTTGCATCTCTTTAGTTAAGGTTTTCATATGCTATGGTTTAAAGTTTATTTTTTCTACTTGTATATTTTTTGATTTTGCATTCAATTCAAAGTCACTTATAATTTCAATCACATCATAGGCAATTGATTTAGAATTAGTACAATCAATAATCACCTTACTATTATTAGGAATGGATTCAAAAGTATTTAATAAACTTGCCTTATTAAAAAAGGATACCTCTTCTGCAAGTACCATATGATGCACTGTTTTCCCATTTTGATCACTCACATTATCCTTAACATGGTGTGAGTTACGGTAACTATGTCTTAGGGTATAAAATATTCCAAATAGGATGCCCACGGTTATACCTTTTAACAAATCAGTTGCAAGAATCGCAACAACTGTTGCTACAAACGGTATAAATTGCTCCCAACCTAGTTTATACATTTGTTTGAATAAATCTGGCTTCGCTAGTTTGTAACCCACCATTAATAAAATAGCCGCTAAGGAAGCCAATGGAATTAAATTTAATAAGCTCGCTATAAATATAGCACTGATTAATAAAAATACGCCATGTAATATGGCAGACATTTTAGTTTTACCGCCAAAATTAATATTTGCAGAACTTCTTACAATTACCTGAGTAATGGGTAATCCTCCAATTAATCCTGATACAATATTTCCCAAGCCTTGCGCTTTTAATTCTCTATTAGTAGGTGTAACTCTTTTATCTGGATCCAACTTATCTGTCGCCTCCACGCATAATAAAGTTTCCAAACTAGCCACGATTGCTAAGACAATCGCAATTTTCCAAACCTCCAAATTGGTGATTACTGAAAAATCTGGAAATGTAAACTGCCCAATAAAATCAGCCATTGAATTTGGTACAGGAACAGATACAATTTGTTGCGCATTCAAACTAAAAGGTAAAATTCCATTAGTATAAGCAAGGTTAAAAAATATACCTAATACCACTACGACGATTGGTCCTTGAATGAGTTGAAAAATTTTATGTTTTTTGGTAAGCACCGTATCCCATAAAATTAATATGGCAAGTGATACACCAGCGATTAATAACGCCCCAGGTGTGATAAATTCAAATGCCCTAGCTATTTCTGAAAATGTATTTTGACCATCTGCTTGCAAAAAAGCATCATCTCCTTCAACGTCCTTATCCCAACCAAGCGCATGGGGTATTTGTTTCAATATAATTAATAAGCCAATACCTGTTAACATGCCCTTAATCACGGAACTTGGAAAAAAGTAGGCGATAAAACCTGCCTTTGCATATCCCAAAGCCAATTGTATCACTCCTGCAATAACCACAGCGGTTAAAAATGCCTGGTATGAACCACCCAAAGTAGCAATAGAGGTTAATACAATAACCGCTAAGCCTGCTGCGGGGCCACTTACCCCTAAAGGAGAACCACTAGCGATTCCGCAAACTATTCCCCCAACAATTCCTGCGATAATGCCTGCGAATAAAGGGGCACCAGAAGCAAGTGCAATTCCTAAACATAAGGGAACAGCGACAAAAAAAACTACTATACTTGCTGGCAAATCATTTTTAATGTGTTTAAATAGACTCATTTTGGTTGAATTTTAAGTTGATAAGTCAAAAATAG
>CALLKA010000069.1 GCA_938008665.1 uncultured Bacteroidota bacterium | reverse complement strand
CTGCAACTGTTGACACTGCTGCTGCTGCAACAGTTGACACTACTGCTGCTGCGAAATAAATAATTGAACTGTTGGTGGGTTATATATATAACCCTTACTTGCCAACTAACAGTTATCGGAACAGTTTCATATGGCAAGCAATCGTAAGAGTCCCGCCGTTTCTACGGGGGGACTCATTTTTTTACCCTCCCCAGTAGCTGTTCAGAGTAGCCCAAAAACAAAGGATTAACCGCAACTAAATCCAGTATTTGTTCCTTATGAGATTTGCATACATCTGCTGTTTTTATTTCAATTAATGTATACTAGCCGTTTGTAAATGAAGGAGTTATAAAACAACTATTTGTTAGTTTTGACTTTATTTCTGGCAAACAATTTTGTCAATTAGCCTATATTGATTACCTTTGTGTAACGATGAAAGCAAATATTAACAATTGGTTTTACTTTTTCTTTTATTTCTACTTTAACCAAAGTAGCCGGGTAATATTTGTAAAAGCATAAAGAAATTAAATAAATATACAATCCCGGCCCAACAGTCGGGATTTTTTTTATCCAAAAATGAAGCAGCCGGGTAAATGGAAATTGGAAGTGGATAATAGAAGTCGAAATAGGTAGCACAAAATGGACGGAAATGATGGGGAATGAAAAAATTAAAAACTGGATCTAAGATCAATGAATAAAAAGGTTACGATACAAGGTTACGAAGGAAGTTTCCACCAAGTGGCAGCGACGCATTTTTTTGGACAAAATGTGCAGGTAATTACTTGTGATACATTTAGAGAAGTGGTGAAGATTGGTGGGGATGTTAAATTGTCTGACGGTGCTGTGATGGCTATTGAGAATTCAATAGCTGGTAGTATTTTACCAAATTATAATTTATTACAAAAAAGTAATCTTCAAGTCATTGGGGAAGTTTATTTATCTATCAGTCAAAACTTATTAGCAAATCCTGGTGTAAAACTCGAAGATATTAAAGAAGTGCATAGTCATCCAATGGCAATATTGCAATGCTTGGATTATTTAGAAAAATATAATTGGAAATTAGTTGAGTCGGAGGATACCGCATTAAGTGCTAAAATGGTGCACCAACATAAAAGCAAACATACAGCAGCTATTGCGAGTAAATTTGCAGCACAATTGTATGATTTAAATGTATTAGCACCCGATGTCCATACTTTAAAAAATAACATCACGCGATTTTTAATCATGGAACCCAAGGTTAAAAAAACAATGAATGAAAACGCGGACAAGGCCTCTGTATATTTTCAAACAGATCATTCAAGAGGGATCTTATCTAAAGTGTTGGCAAAAATAGCCCAAGGAAAAGTAAACTTAAGCAAATTGCAAAGTATGCCCATTCCTGGTAGCACGTTTAAATATGGCTTTTATGCTGATTTGGAATTTGACAATAAAAAGCAAATGGAAAAAGTGTTGGAGGAAATGAAATCTTTAACAAATAGTTTGAAAATATTCGGGTTGTATAAAAAAGGAAAAGTAGTAAAAGGATAAAGATGAATGTAACTGTTTCACATAGATTAGAAGGTATTGGTGAATATTATTTTTCATCCAAGCTACGCGAAATTGATGAACTCAATAAAGCGGGTAAGGGGATTATTAATTTAGGAATAGGAAGTCCTGATTTACCCCCGCATCCAGATGTTATAAAAGTATTGCAAGAAGAATCAAGCAAGGACAACGTTCATGCTTATCAATCTTACAAAGGGTCTCCTATATTAAGGGAGGCGATTGCGCATTGGTATCAAAAGTATTTTAAAGTGGCTGATTTAAATCCAGCAACTGAAATACTCCCATTACTAGGAAGCAAGGAAGGGATCATGCATATATGTATGACCTATTTAAATGAAGGCGATCAGGTATTAATTCCAAATCCTGGTTATCCGACATACACAAGTGCAGTTAAATTAGCGGGTGGCACTCCGCTTTATTATGCATTAACTGCCGAAAACAGTTGGGCGCCTGACTTTGAAAATTTAGAAAAATCAGATTTATCAAAAGTCAAGTTGATGTGGGTGAATTATCCGCATATGCCAACAGGTCAAAGTCCTACTAAGGAATTGTTTGAAAAATTAGTAGCCTTTGGAAGGAAGCATCAAATATTGATTTGTCATGACAATCCTTACGCATTCATTTTAAATGATAAGCCGGAAAGCTTATTAAGTATCAATGGTGCGAAAGAGGTAGTGATTGAATTAAACTCTCTTAGTAAAAGCCAAAATATGGCAGGTTGGAGAGTGGGCATGTTAATTGCCGCCGAGGACCGAATCAATGAAATACTTAGGTTTAAATCCAACATGGATAGTGGTATGTTTTTGCCTGTGCAATTAGCAGCGGCCAAAGCATTAAGCTTGGATCAAAGTTGGTATGACTCCGTGAATAAAATATATACAGCACGACGTGAAAAAGTATTCGAATTATTAGATGTTTTAAAATGTGCCTATTCAAAACAACAAGTGGGAATGTTTGTTTGGGCAAAAATCCCCACTAATTACAAAGATGGTTATGCGTTAAGTGATAAGGTATTGTATGAAGCCAATGTTTTTATCACCCCTGGTGGCATATTTGGTAGTGCAGGTAACGACTATATCAGAGTAAGTTTATGTGGTTCATTGGAAAAATTTAGTGAAGCAATAAAAAAAATAAAAGCATGCGTTTAGCAGTGGTTGGTATTGGTTTAATGGGAGGATCCATTGCATTGTCTTTGAAAAAGAAAGGCTTTGTTAGTCATGTTATTGGCGTGGATCAAAACATAGAACACCAACAGCAAGCTTTGCAATTAGGTATTGTAGATGAGATTATGTCCTTGGAGGACGCAGTTACATCTTCCGATATCATTGCACTAGCCACACCCGTTAATGTCGCTGAATTATTATTGCCCACCATTTTGAATTTAGTGAATAAACAAGTTGTTTTTGATTTAGGGTCTACTAAGGAAAGTATTGTTAATGTCGCGAACGCACATTCCAATAAAGGAAGATTCGTTCCAACACATCCAATGTGGGGTACTGAATTTAGTGGTCCAACAGCAGCGCAAACAGATGCGTTTGTAGATAAGGCAACGGTCATTTGTAATAAAACACAAGTGGATGCAGATGCCTTACATATCATTGAGCAAATGTATGGGCAGTTAGGTATGCATATATTATACATGGATGCAATCAAACATGATATTCATGTGGCTTATATAAGTCATATATCGCATATTACTTCATTCGCACTGGCAAATACAGTGTTGGAGAAGGAAAAAGAATCGGATGCAATTTTTGAGTTAGCCAGTGGTGGTTTTGAAAGTACCGTTCGTTTGGCAAAGTCCAATGCGGAAATGTGGGTACCCATCTTTATGCAAAACAAAGAAAATGTATTAGATGTGTTAAATGAGCATATTAGTCAACTTCGAAAGTTCAAAGCAAGTTTGGAAAAAGAAAATCCAGACTATTTATTGGAGTTGATTCAGAATGCGAATAAAATAAAAAGGATTTTAAAATAATTACAAAAAAAAGTAAAACACTATAAGTGATTTTACAAAAAATATTAAAAATGAAGAAGAAAGAAGAATTGAATATAACGAATGAATTAATTGAGGCTGTTAAATCTCAAAAAACCTTTTCGGAGATTGGGATTAATGATCAATTAGTGAAGGCGGTTACGGAATTGGGATACACACATGCTACTGAAATTCAGGAGCGATCCATTCCTGTTTTGATAAGTGGTACAAAGGATTTTATTGGATTGGCGCAAACGGGCACTGGTAAAACAGCCGCTTTTGGTTTGCCTTTATTGCAATTAATTAATACAGCTGATAAGTTTCCACAAGCATTAGTAGTTTGTCCAACAAGGGAATTGTGTATGCAAATTGTAAACGAAATGAATTTGTTTAAAAAGCATATTCCAAGTTTACAAGTTTTAGCAGTGTATGGTGGTACCTCGATTGGCATGCAAATTAAAGATTTAAAAAGAGGGGTGCAAGTGGTGGTCGCTACTCCAGGTCGTTTGATTGATTTGATTGAAAGGAAAGCAATTAGTTTAGAAAAAATACAATATGTTGTATTGGATGAAGCTGATGAAATGTTAAATATGGGATTCCAAGATGACATTGAATTTATTTTAAAGAATACCCCTAATAGAGAAAGTATTTGGTTGTTTAGTGCAACTATGCCAGCTGAAATCAGAAAAGTAAGTAAGCGTTACATGAAGGAGCCAGTGGAAGTAACCATTGGGAAAGTGAATGCCACAAATAAGAGTATTGATCACCAATATTATTTAACATCAGCGCAACACCGTTATGAGACTTTAAAAAGAATCATTGATTTTAATCCTGGTATTTATGGGATTATTTTTACCCGTACCAAAGCGGATGCGCAAGAAGTTGCACAAAGATTAACGCGCGAAGGTTATGATATTGATGCCATCCATGGTGATTTAACGCAACAACAACGCGATCGTGTTATGGGTCAGTTTAGAGACAAAAGTTTGCAATTATTGATTGCAACAGATGTGGCTGCACGTGGTATCGATGTAAAAGGAATTACACATGTAATCAATTTTGAATTACCTGATGATGTGGAAGTATATACCCACAGAAGTGGTCGTACGGGTCGTGCAGGAAGTCAAGGAATTTGTATTTCCATTGTACACGCGCGTGAATCTTATCGTTTGCGTCAAATTGAAAATATCAATAAATGTACTTTCCATAAATTGGATATTCCAAGTGGTAAGGATGTATGTCGTAAGCAATTTTTTCATGTCATGGATAAGTTAATGTCAACCGATGTGAGTCATGGTGATTATGAAACCTATGTACCTATGTTGGCAGAAAAATTTGCAGACATGACTAAGGAAGAAATTTTAAAGCGTGTCGCTGCTTTGGAATTTAATCGTTTCTTAAGTTATTATGAAAATGCACAGGATTTAAATATTCGTACTGCAGATAAAGGACGACGTGAACCAATGCAACAACAGGATCGCAATCGTGATAGAGGTCGTCAAGAATTTGGCGGTGCTGATCGTGGACGTACAAGAAGCAATGATCGTGGAATGGAGCGCAGCTCATCGGATCGCGGAAGTCGTGGTGCCGAAAGAGGTGCATCTGGATATACGCGATTATTTGTCAACCTAGGCACCAAAGATGGTTTTTATAAAGCCAGCTTTTTACAATTCATTTTAGACATGAGTGATTTAAGAAAAGAAGCTTTAGGTAAGATTGATATGCGCGATATGAATAGCTGGGTTGAGATTGAATCAGGTGCTGCAAAACAAATGATCAATGCAGTAGATGGTAAAAATTACAAAGGCCGTCGTATTAGAATGAATGATGCAGACAGTGGTGGTCCAAAAGGATTCAGCAAAAAAGAAGGTCAATAGAATACGCTTTTGAAAAAGTAAAGGATAAAAAATAAATATTTAAATATTAAAATTGGAAAAAATGGGAGACTTAACTGAACAACAACAAAAAGTAAGCATTTTATTAAAAAAATCACCCTTGATTATATCGGGTCCTTGCAGTGCAGAAACTGAAGAACAAGTGATGCAAACTGCTATCAGATTAGCAGCTACTGGGAAGGTGGATATAATGCGTGCTGGAATTTGGAAACCAAGAACGCGTCCGGGCAGTTTTGAAGGTATTGGCACCAAAGGTTTGCCTTGGATGCAGCAAGCCAAAAAAGAAACTGGACTACCCGTTGCTGTTGAAGTTGCTACTGCTAAACAAGTGGAAGATGCGTTGCACTTTGATGTTGATGTTTTGTGGGTAGGGGCTCGAACTACCGTGAATCCGTTTAGTGTGCAAGAAATTGCAGATGCATTGAAAGGTGTGAAAGTCCCCGTTTTAATTAAAAATCCAATCAATCCTGATTTAGAATTATGGATTGGGGGTATGGAGCGTATTGCAAAAGCTGGAATCGAGGATTTAGGTTTAATACATCGTGGATTTAGCTCTTATGGTAATACAGAATTCCGTAATGCACCCATGTGGCATTTGGCTATAGAGATGAAGCGTCGTTACCCAGGTATTCCAATGATCAATGATCCTTCCCATATTTGCGGTCGTCGTGATATTTTACAAGAAGTAGCGCAACAAGCAATGGACTTAGATTTTGATGGTTTAATTATTGAATCTCATATTGATCCAGATAATGCTTGGAGCGATGCCAAACAACAAATCACACCAGAGGTGTTGAAAGAGATGTTGGAGTCAATACGTTGGAGAAAAGAAGATGTTGCATCTGCTGAATATCATGCTGCACTTGAAAAATTACGCCAACAAATTAACCAATTGGATGATGAGTTGTTACAAGTTTTATCTACGCGTATGAAGGTGGCTGAAAAAATTGGCGAATATAAAAAGAACAATGACATTACTATATTGCAAACCAATCGTTGGAATGAAATTTTAGAGCGTGCGGTAGGTAAAGGGAATAAAATTGGTTTAAGCGAAGATTTTATTACAAAGTATATGGATGCAGTTCACATGGAAAGTATTCAGCACCAAAATAAAGTAATGAATAAATAGTTTCAAAGAGTAAAAATTAATTTTGCTCATGAAAACTATTTCAAAATAAAATACAATGAAAAACTGGAAAGTTAAATTAGCTACAAGTACAGTGTCATTTATATTAGATGGCAAATTTCAAGCTATTGAAAAATTGGTCAACAAGGCAAATGCATTTTACATCACGGATGAAAATGTGTATGCCTTGCATCAAAATAAATTCAAGGGCAAAAAAACCATTGTCATTCCTGCAGGAGAGGAGCACAAACAACAAGCCACTGTTGACTTTATTATTGAAGCCCTACTTAACTTAGGCGCAACGCGTGAAGCGGTGCTCATAGGTGTGGGCGGCGGGGTAGTCACTGATATGGTAGGTTATGCCGCAAGTATATATATGCGTGGCGTATCTTTTGGCTTTGTGCCTACTTCTATTTTGGCGATGGTAGACGCTAGTATTGGTGGTAAAAATGGGATTGATGTTGGCTTGTTTAAAAACATGGTCGGACTCATCAAACAACCTTCCTTTTTATTATACGATTTTGATTTTTTGAAAACATTGCCTAATCATCAATGGGAGAATGGATTTGCTGAAATTATAAAACATGCGGCTATCAAAGATGCGAAAATGATGAAGCAACTGGCTGCGCATGATTTGACTTTTTATCAAAAAAACAAGAAAGAATTAATTGCACTAATTGAAAAAAATGTAAAAATAAAAATGACGGTGGTGCAAAAAGATGAGTTTGAAAAAGGCGATCGGAAATTGCTCAATTTTGGACACACAATAGGACACGCCATAGAAAATGAACATGCATTATTACATGGCCATGCAATTAGTATCGGCATGGTATATGCGGCAAAAATATCTCAGGTTTTACTTGGCTTTACTGATACTGGCATAATAATAGAAACCCTTAAAAAATATAGTTTACCAATTAGTATGCGTTTTGATATTACGCATGCGATGGCAGTAATGCAGAAGGATAAGAAAAAGGCAGCCCAAGGGATGCAGTATGTATTATTGAATAAATTAGGAAATGCGGTCTATGAAACGGTGCCGATGAAATCATTAGAAAAATTAATAAAGTTGTATTCTTAAGATGCGTGTAATAGTATATCCATCAAAATTAGTAGGGGCACAAATTGCACCAGCAAGCAAAAGTAGTATGCAAAGAGCCTGTGCTGCAGCATTGTTGCATAAGGGTAAAACGATTATTCATAATCCTGGCCATTCCAATGATGATTTGGCTGCAATGGATGTCATTCAAAAATTGGGGGCTGATGTTGCAATAAACAATACAACGATCACTGTGACTTCCAATGGCGTGCTTCCAGTAGGTCCCGCTATGAATTGCGGTGAAAGTGGTTTAGGCATTCGAATGTTTACACCCATTGCTGCATTAAGTAATCAGCATATCACTATTGAAGGGAAGGGGAGTTTGGTGAAAAGGCCGATGCATTTTTTTGATGAAATTTTACCTGCCTTAGGGGTTGCCATAAAATCGCAAAAGGGTTTTTTGCCTATTGAAATAAAAGGGCCTTTGCAACCTGCAAACATAACTGTGGACGGATCTTTGAGTTCGCAGTTTTTGACCGGCTTGTTAATGGCCTATGCAGCCACTGAAGTATATGATACCGAAATCAAGGTGACGGATTTAAAAAGCAAACCTTATATTGATTTAACCCTATCTGTATTAAACGCATTTGGTTGGAATGTAAAACATACCAACTACGAAAGATTTAAATTCTATAGTCATACACCATTAAAAGCATTGATTGAATATACCGTAGAAGGTGATTGGAGTGGGGCTGCTTTTTTATTAGTGGCTGGTGCCATTGCTGGCCCTCTTAAAGTGAAAGGCTTGCAATTAGATTCAACACAAGCAGATAAAAAAATCATTAGTGCTTTAATCAGTGCGAATGCAAGTATTACCATTGAATCGGATGGAATAATTATAGGTCCTAATAAAAATATGGAAAATGGGGGACAAGAAAAATTGAATGCATTTCAGTTTGATGCAACCGATTGTCCTGATTTATTTCCGCCTTTGGTAGCATTAGCTTCCTATTGTAATGGGATTAGTGAAATAAAAGGTGTAACTCGTTTGGCGCACAAAGAAAGTGATCGCGGACTTACTTTGCAAGCTGAGTTTGCAAAAATGGGGGTAACTATTATCTTATCGGGGGATGTAATGCAAATACATGGCGGCGGTGAAATTAAATCAGCTGTTGTGTTTTCGCAGCACGATCATCGCATTGCTATGGCATGTGCCGTAGCTGCTTTAGGTGCAAATGGGCCCATTGAAATTACTGAAGCAGAGGCCATCAATAAATCCTATACTGATTTCTTTACTGATTTACAACAATTGGGGGCAAAAGTGCATATTGAATAAATTTCTTACCTTGTAATATTGAACTTTGTAACATGAACAAATTTGGAACCTTATTTAGCGTGCAGATATTTGGAGAATCGCATGGGGCATGTGTGGGACTTACTATTGATGGATGTCCAGCTGGATTGCCATTAACTGCGGCTGATTTTACAGAAGATATGGAGCGCCGTAAGGGGGGCAAACAAAAAGGAACAACACCAAGGCAGGAAGATGATATTCCTTTTTTTAAAACAGGAATTTTTAATGACCTTACTACTGGCGCGCCACTCATGATGTTGTTTGAAAATAACAATACTAGAAGTGGTGATTACGAAAAACAAAGAGCAGTTCCAAGGCCAGGTCATGCTGATTTCACAGCGCATCATAAGTTTGGGGGTTTTGAAGATTATAGAGGCGGTGGTCATTTTAGTGGTCGACTCACTGCAGCTTTAGTAGGTGCGGGTGTGGTTGCTAAAAAGTTATTAAAAGGGGTTGAAGTAAAAGCAATCCTAAAAAGTATCGGTGGAGAAACTGATGTAGAAAAAGGATTGCAAAGAGCGATTGATAATAAAGACAGTGTGGGTGGAATTGTCGAATGTGTTGTTACAGGGTTGCCTATTGGTTTAGGTGAACACTTTTTTAATTCAGTGGAATCTTTAATTAGTCATGCTGTATTTGCCATACCAGCTATTAGGGGAATTGAATTTGGTACTGGATTTGCGGCTGCCAATATGTTTGGGATTGAACACAATGATGCAATCATTGATGCATCTGGAAAAACAAAAACGAATCATGCAGGTGGGGTGGTAGGTGGTTATACCAATGGGAATGATTTAGTTTTCCGTATTGCCGTAAAACCTACATCTTCAACACCCAAAGAACAAAACACGCTGAATTGGGAAACTAATGAACAAGAAAATTTTTCTGTAAAAGGAAGACACGATATATGCATAGCACTTAGGGTACCGGTTGTCTTGGAAGCCGTTACAGCTATTGTAATTGCAGATTTAATGATGATAGATCAAAAAATTCCAAGAATCATTAAAAATTAAAATTATGGAAAGCGAATTTATATACCATGTAACCACACAAAAGGAGTGGGAACAAGCTTTATTGAATCAGGAATATTTGCCATTACATTATGCGCAGGATGGATTTATACATTGCTCCATTGAAAGACAAGTACCTGGAGTGTTAGATCGTTTTTACAAAGGCCAATCTGGATTAGTGAAACTTAAAATAGAAAAAGCCAAAGTACAAAGGCCCGTTTTATTTGAACTAGCACATGATATAAATGAATTATTCCCGCATATTTATGGCTCTCTTAATATTGATTCAGTAGTTGAAGTGATATCATTATAGCATAAATGCAGGCAGTTAATTTTATAAAAATCGCCGTTGGCTGCGTCTTTTTGATGTTGCAATCTCCCGCAGTTTTATCTGCGCAACAAATTTATCCCAATACCTTAACCAACGCGAATTATCTGGATAGCGCAAATTTAAAACGCTATAAAAAATGGATTGATACTTCTCGTATTCATGTTGAATTAAATCGAATTACAGGTATTGCAAGTTTTTATAGTAAAAGTTTGGAAGGTACTTTGACCGCTACTGGGGAAACCTTTAGTAATAGAAAATTAACTGCTGCATGTAATTTATTTAAGTTAAACACCATTGTACGGGTCACTAATTTACGAACTGGATCCTATGTGTTGGTAAGAGTAAATGACCGAATGCATCCAAAAATGCTACTAAAAGGGAGAATTATAGATTTAAGTCAGGCCGCATCTAAAAAATTGATTATCAATGATTTATATTTAACTATTATGAAAATAAATAGTTAGCAAAACCCAATAATTTGGAAAAAATTATACTTT
>CALLKA010000068.1 GCA_938008665.1 uncultured Bacteroidota bacterium | reverse complement strand
TCTCTAAATAAGGTTGATTAAGCTTCCTTTGATTTTGGGGCTTTTTCATTGGGTTTTTCTGTAAAGTAAACACCAACTTATTTTGTGCAGTATCAAAATCGCCGATCAAAGTATCACCCTCCTTCACGCTAAAGTTTAAAATCTCCTCCGCTAATGGATCTTCAATGTATTTTTGAATGGCTCTGTGTAATGGTCTTGCACCAAATTGCACATCATACCCTTTATCTGCGATGAATGTTTTAGCTTCAGCAGTTAATACTAAGTTTAATCCTAAATTAACTAGGCGTCCTAATACATTCTTCATGATTATATCGATGATTAAGAATATATCGTCCTTTGTTAGTGAGTTAAATACAACCACATCATCTACCCTATTTAAAAATTCAGGTGAGAATGTTCTCTTCAATGCTTTCTCAATAACTGATCTATTATTTTCTTCTGTTTGCTCTACACGTGTAGCAGTAGCGAATCCAACACCATCGCCAAAATCTTTTAATTGACGCGCACCAATATTAGAAGTCATGATAATCAATGTATTTTTAAAATTCACTTTACGACCTAGGCCGTCAGTTAAAATACCATCATCTAATACTTGTAATAAAATATTATAAATATCTGGATGCGCTTTTTCAATTTCATCCAACAAAATGACACAGTATGGTTTGCGACGCACTTTCTCTGTTAATTGTCCCCCTTCCTCATAACCCACATAACCTGGAGGTGCCCCAATCAATCGGCTTACAGAAAATTTCTCCATGTATTCACTCATGTCAATTCTAATTAAAGCATCTTCAGAATCAAACATGTTACGCGCTAGTGCACGAGCCAATTCTGTTTTACCCACCCCGGTTGGACCTAAGAATATGAAAGTACCAATGGGTTTTTTAGGATCCTTTAATCCAACCCTATTTCGTTGAATGGCTTTCACCACTTTGCTAATTGCATCATCCTGACCAATGACCATTCCTTTCATTTCATCGGCCATTTTTCTGAGCTTGGTTGTTTCCGCTTCCACCATACGTTTAACAGGAATACCTGTCATCATGCTCACCACCTCCGCAATGTTTTCCTCATTAATGGGGAAACGTTTTGTTTTGCTTTCATCTTCCCACAAGCTTTTTGCTTTTTCTAAAGCTTCCCCTAATTTTTTCTCTGTATCTCTTAAGTTAGCAGCCTCTTCAAAACGCTGACTTTTAACTACCCTGTTCTTTTCGTTTTTAACTTCCTCTATTTGCTTTTCTAATTCAACAATATCTTGAGGAACATTAATATTTTTTAAATGTACACGTGCACCTACTTCATCTAATACATCAATGGCTTTATCAGGTAACAAGCGATCTGTCATATAACGATCACTTAACTTAACACAGGCTTCAATGGCTTCTTGATCATAGACAACGCTATGATAATCCTCGTATTTGGATTTGATATTATTTAAAATAGTAATGGTATCCGCTACACTTGGTGGCTCAATCACTACCTTTTGGAAACGTCTATCTAATGCACCATCTTTTTCAATGTGCATACGATACTCATCTAAAGTAGAAGCACCAATACATTGTAATTCACCTCTGGCTAAAGCGGGTTTAAAAATATTCGAAGCATCCAATGAACCACTTGCACCTCCAGCACCCACAATGGTATGTATTTCATCAATGAATAAAATCACATCTCTGTTCTTTTCTAATTCATTCATGATGGCCTTCATTCTTTCCTCAAACTGTCCTCTGTATTTTGTACCCGCTACTAACGCAGCCAAGTCCAAGGAAATAACGCGCTTATCAAATAAAACACGACTTACTTTTCTTTGTACAATACGCAATGCCAATCCTTCCACAATGGCAGTTTTACCCACCCCAGGTTCTCCAATTAAAATTGGATTGTTCTTTTTACGACGACTTAAAATTTGACTCACTCTTTCAATTTCAGCTTCTCTTCCTACAATTGGATCCAAGGAATCCATTTCGGCAAGCTTGGTAATATCACGGCCAAAATTATCAAGTACGGGTGTTTTAGATTTACTCGCAGTAGCAGTTTTTGCTTTTGGACTAGCACCAAAACCTGCACCTCCTCTTTTCTCTTCATCAAATTCATCATCAGCGTCATCCGGGAATTCCGCACTTGGCGGATTAATTGGATGGGTGGGTGTTGAACCAACCATCCCTAATTCAGTACGGAACAAATCATAATCAACATCAAATTGATTTAAAATTTGCGTAGCTATATTTTCTTTATTTTTTAAAATACTTAAAAGCAAGTGTTCCGTTTCTACCATCGGACTTTTTAAGGCCTTTGCTTCTAGCACGGTAACCCTAATTACTTTTTCAGCTTGCTTGGTTAAAGGCAAACTGTTAATATTTGTAACATTTTTACCTGACTTATCTTTAACAGCTAATTCAATTTCCTTGCGTAACTCCCCCAAATTTACATTGAGTTGTTTAAGCACTTTGATGGCCGTATTTTCTTGGTCGCGAATAAGCCCCAACATTAAATGCTCTGCACCAATAAAATCATTCCCTAATCTTAATGCCTCTTCGCGGCTATAAGCAATGATTTCCTTAACTTGTGTTGAAAAATTATTATCCATTATATTAAATTGGAGTTGTTACAAGATTAACGAAAATTTTTGACCTAAAGTATGTCAACCATTACTAGTTATTCACCTTTTAAATGAAATCACATGCAATACAAAACAGACCTTAAGGAAAAATTTACTGTCGTTACCTTCCTCGATACTTCCATAACTTCAAATAGTGTGCCAGAAATCAATGAACTCACCCAAAAAATACTGTCACAAAGCCCCAAAAACCTGGTTTTAAACTGCGGTCATGTCAAACAGTGGGATGCTTCCATCATTAGCGTTTTGGGCAATGCCCAACAGCAATTTTATGACAATAATGCCTCTTTTGTCATTTGTGCATTGTCGGATGCCCTTCAAAAAGGCATTGATGACTCAGAATATGCTGAAATGATGAATTTAACCCCTACTGAAACAGAAGCCTGGGATATTGTCCAAATGGAAGAAATTGAAAGGGAATTGTTGGATAGCGATGATATGGAATTTTCTGCTGAAATTTAAAACCCAATATGGGGTGTATATGAAACCTAAGGGGCTTCGTTAAGTGAAGTGGCCAAATTTTAGGCCTATTTACTGATGCAATTGATTAAGAATAACCTACAAATTAGCTCAAATTAGTTATTTTCGCCGTCATGATTACCGCGCAAACCATACAACAAATTACAAACCGCATTGATATAATTGATGTAGTTGGGGAATTTGTCAAACTTAAAAAGCGCGGAACCAACTATATCGGCAACTGCCCTTTTCACAACGAAAAATCACCCTCCTTCACCGTTTCTCCTGCCAAGGAAATTTACAAATGTTTTGGTTGTGGAAAAAGCGGCAACAGTATTACTTTTTTAATGGAGCATGAAAAGTATAGTTATGTTGAATCTTTACGATGGTTAGCTGCAAGGTATAATATAGAAATTGAAGAAACAGAATCCAGTCCTGCACAAAAAATGGCGCAACAAGTAGCAGATAGCTTGTATGCAATTAACCATTTTGCCATGGACTTTTTTATGAAACAATACTGGGAAACGGAATCAGGCGAAGCCATTGCGCAAACCTATATGCAACATCGTGGTTTTTTAAAACCTATTGTTGAGAAATTTAAAATTGGATATAACCCAAGTGAAAGAGACAGCTTGGCAAAAGCCCTCATCCAAAATCAATTCAATCCCGAACTTTTTGCTAAAACCGGATTGGTCGTTGAACGCAATGGGGAATGGCAGGACAATTATCGGGATCGGATTATTTTTCCCATTCACAATACCACGGGGAAGGTGATTGGATTTGGCGCGCGACAAATTGCAAAAAACGACAAGTCACCTAAATATATTAATTCCCCTGAGAATGATATTTATGTAAAAAGCAAAGTATTGTATGGCTCCTACTTTGCAAGAACCGCTATTGATAAATTAAATGAATGCTTGTTGGTGGAAGGTTATACCGATGTGGTTAGTTTACACCAAGCTGGGATTGAAAATGTGGTAGCGAGTGGTGGAACCTCATTAACGATTGATCAATTAAGATTAATAAAAAAATACACCCCTAACCTAACCATCATTTATGATGGGGATTCGGCAGGCGTGAAAGCTGCGCTTCGTGGATTAGATATGGCTTTGGAAGAAGGACTGAATGTTCAGTTGGTATTAATTCCAGACAACGAGGATCCAGATAGTTATGTAAATAAAGTTGGGCCTGACGCGTTCAGAGAATTTGTCAGATCAGCTAAAAAAGATTTTGTCCTATTCCAATTAGAAGTGCAATTAAAGGAAGTTGGTAATGATTTAAATAAGAAGAATACTTTAGTTAATCAAATAGCGGAAACACTTAGTAAAATTAACAAGCCCGAAGATTTTACAAAGCTGCAAGAGTATGTAAAAAAATGTAGCACTTTATTACGCATTGATGAAACTGGCTTGACACAATTAGTCAATAAATTTAAACGTGACAAAATTGTAAAGGACGAAAAGAAAATGTCCTATGACGAGGCTGCAATATTAATGCCGAGCTTCCCTAGCACCCCATCAGAAACGGAGGATAATGACTTGGTCATGGACCGCGACCTAGTCCATGAGAAAAATTTAGTACGCGTAGTTATTGAATTTGGGAACGAATTACTTGCTGACGGCCGAAAAGTTTCCACTTGGGTTTGGGAGGAATTAGAATCCTTCCCTTTGGAAAATCCAGATATGATACATGTAATGCAAGCCTATAAAAATTGGCAGGATGAAGGTAAAATGCCCAATGGCAAAACCCTACAATACCATGAGGATGAAAATGTACAAAAATGGGTATTAACCTTGTTCGCGCCAGAACATGAATTAAGCCAAAGATGGAATGAAAAATTGGGACTTATTAAAAAAGAGGAAGAGAAGAATTTTTTAGCCGAAGTTGAAATAAGCTTGATGTACTTTAAGTTACGAAAAGTAAAAAAAATGATCGCACAAAATCAAAGCGATCTTGAAAATGCAGATCCGTCGGACGAATTACACTTACTTCAAATACACAAACATTTGAAACAAGTGGAGCGTGACTTAACGCAACATATTGGGACTGTTATTTTCAAGTAACCCCACCCCTTTAAATTTTATTAAACAATAGGAATAAAAAAGGCGCCTACCTGGCGCCTCAAAATCATAAGTATATAAATTGGCTACTTCTCAGAAGGGTTTTGCTTCCCAGCTAATAATTTTTCTAAAGTAGCTTCTAATCTTTTTTGTTTGGTTTCTTCCTTTTTTGCGCCTTGAATCCAACTTAAGTATTCTTTTTGATTGATGATGGATAGAGAAGTAAAAAACTCTCTTGCCTCTTCATCAGCTGCAAATAATTTATCCAATTCTATCGGAAGGGCAATTAATCTTTTTTCAAAATCATCCACTTTGATATCTGCTGATTTGAATTCAACAAAGGTTCTGTTCTTATTCGGCAATTGATCCACCTTTTTAAAACGCATTGCGGTCCAAACATGATCCAAGGTCACCTGGCGAATAGCTTCAAAATCGTTTTTAGAAAGAATATCCCAACTTGCGTCCCTGTTTAAATCCGATACAATTTTTGAAGTTGTTTTAGGGTAAGCAATCCATAATTTACAATCTGTATGCAAAGCGGTGAAAAGTTCCTTTAATATATTATTTAACTGAAATTGATTAATTGCGAAAATAAGCGCAAAGTCAATTTTCCTAGTCTTTAAAAGTGGGGTTAAGTTTTTATTATACGAAAGCTTCGCAAACTGCTTTTCAACGGATGATGGCAAACCTTGAATCAATAAGTTTTTTTCATCCTTTAACTGTAATTTCTCCAAAAGGTGCAGGCTACTTGACATAATACTTAGGATTTAAAAGATGGCGAAGGTACGAAATTCTACTTTGTTAATGCTATAAATGGGAGATAAAAGTTAATACCTATTGATTATCAATTAATTATAGGTTTATCTACTTGTCTCTTTTCTTGAAGATGGGGAGCTTTGTTTCAGTTCCTTTATACAATCTTGTTATGTTTTTATGGTGTGTTACCACAACCATAATTGCAACAATCATTGCAAAGTAACGATACAAGGTTTCTTTTTCGTTAAATACATATAATATGAGCACCATAAATGCAATAGATGCTAATATGGAACTAAGGGATACAAAACGTGTCGAAATCAAAGAAATTAAGAATATACCTAAACAAATAAGTGCAACTGTTGGCTGAATGGCTAAAGTCATACCCAATAAAGTAGCCACCCCTTTCCCGCCCCTAAAATTTGCCCAAATAGGAAATATGTGACCTATCACAGCGACCAATCCCAACAGGATCATAAAATTGGTTCTAGCTAACTCGTTGGTTAAATAAAATGGAATTACAATATATAATGAAGTTGCAATGACTCCTTTGGTAACATCAGCTAACATAACAAAACTGCCCCATTTGGACCCTAGAATCCGAAATGTATTGGTTGCCCCTGCATTACCACTACCGTAATCACGAATGTCAATTCCAAAAACAGTCTTACTCACCCAAACCGCTGTTGGAATGGATCCAATCAAATAAGCCAATATGATTAATATAACTTCAGTCATATATAAAAAATAGTATTGGCTGCAAAGATACATCCAAAAAAATTAATGGTTTGTTAACATTGGGATAAAATAACTTGTTAAAGATTAAACAAAAGGCTTACCCAGCCATTCAAAGGCTGTGATTTTACAAAATTCCACCCTTTTTCCGTTGCTAATTTTATCATATCTTCTTGATCCTCAATTAATAAACCACTTAGAATTAATTCAGATCCCAAATGTGCCACCTGGGTCAATTCCTGCATGTTGGCCTCAATAATATGTCTATTCACATTGGCCAAAATGATATCAAATTGGTTATCCTGATAGGCAGAATCGACTTTTTTGATCAGGATCCCCTTTGCGTCATTATTTTGGATATTCTCATTCGCATTTTCAATACACCAGTCATCATTATCCACCGCTAAAACATTGGATGCACCTAACTTTTCGGCCAGGATAGCCAAAACCCCGGTACCAGTACCAAAATCATATACCGATTTCTCTTTGAAATTTATATGCTCCATCATTTGCATCACTGTAAAAGTAGTCGCATGATGCCCTGTACCAAAACTCATTTTAGGGGTAATCTTTATTTCATATTGTACCGCTGGAACAAAGCCAGGATGAAAATGGGCACGAATCCCTACAAAGTCACCCACCCTAACCGGTTCAAAATTTGATTCCCATAAAGCATTCCAATTTTCTTCTTTAACTATTGATTTTGAATATGTTAAATTATGTTGCTTAAATATTATATTTAATTCTTTTTCAAATCCATGCTCCTCAAAATCAGTGGATAAAATATAGGTTTTACAAACACCTGCTCCGGCACCTAATCCCGTAGTTGCCCCAAGGATACTACTCATTCCTACGCCATTATTAATGCCTGTGGCCAATTCCTCTTCATTAAAGCCATCGAATCCCAAATTAGCCAACTGGGCAACCAGCATACCTAATTGGTCCTGGGTATTAAAATTGAATTCTATTTGCAGGTAAGTTTTAGTCATTTGATTTTGTTATTGGCAGGCAAAGATACCAAATTAAAATGCCCTCCCGAATAACGAGAAGGCATTTTGAATATTTCAAGCCTTATGCAGGCATAAAAACTTAAGCTTGTGGACCGCGGTCTTCACGAGGCGCTTGTTCTGGGCGAGGCAATAATGCCTTGTGGCTTAATTTGAACTTACCTGTTTTAGGGTCCAAACCAACCAATTTCACCTTAACAACATCACCTTCGTTGTAGATACCTTCCATCGTCTCCAAACGCTTCCAGCTTATTTCACTGATGTGTAATAAACCTTGTTTGCCTGGCATGAATTCAACAAAGGCACCAAACTCCTTAACTCCCTTTACAACACCTTCGTATTCATCTCCGATTTCTGGAACTGCAACAATACCATTGATCCATTTTACTGCAGCATCTAAACTATCCTTATTTGCAGAGAAGATACTTACTTCACCATGGTTACCCACTTCTTCAATATTAATTGTAGCACCAGTTGTTCTTTGCATTTCTTGAATAATCTTACCACCTGGTCCGATTACTGCGCCAATATACTCCTTATCAATGATCAATTTAACCATTCTAGGTGCATGTGGTTTCACATCAGCACGCGCGGCTGGCATACATTCATACATGGCATCTAAAATATGTAAACGGCCTTTTTTAGCTTGAGACAATGCCTCACGCATAATATCCATACTTAAACCATCTACTTTAATATCCATTTGAACACCACAAATACCATCACGCGTTCCTGTTACTTTAAAATCCATATCTCCTAAATGATCTTCATCACCTAAGATATCCGTTAAGATCGCATATTTTCCATCTTCTCTTGAAATTAATCCCATCGCCACACCACTCACGTGCTTAGGCATTGGAACACCTGCATCCATTAAAGCTAATGAACCAGCACAAACTGTTGCCATTGATGACGAACCATTACTTTCCAATACATCTGAAACTACTCTCAAAGTATAAGGGAATGTTGTTGTATCAGGTAACATTTGTTTCAAAGAACGCATTGCCAAATTACCATGTCCAACTTCACGACGACCTACACCACGCATCATCTTCACTTCACCTGTAGAGAATGGCGGGAAATTATAGTGTAAGAAAAATTTAGTGTATTCAGCACTTGCTGCAGTTTCTTGCATTAACTCATCTAACTTAGTTCCTAATGTTACTGTAGTTAGTGATTGTGTTTCTCCTCTTGTAAATAAAGAAGAAC
>CALLKA010000067.1 GCA_938008665.1 uncultured Bacteroidota bacterium | reverse complement strand
ATGGCATGATTATTTGTAATATGGGAAAGGAAGGACGAAAAAATGAACCTGCTGCACAAGCGCGCGCTTATGCAGAACAAGGCATACCTGTTTTAGGAAGTATTGTAGCGCCAGGAACTGTTGAAGGTGGTGATGTGGCTTGGTTAGATGCAACTACACTAGCAGTTGGTAATACTTATCGTACGAATGAAGCTGGTATTCAACAACTCAAAGAATTATTAAATCCAATAGGGGTGAAAGTGATTACTGCGGATATGCCCCATTATAAAGGGCCATCAGATGTATTTCATTTAATGTCGGTGTTAAGTCCAGTGGATAATAATTTAGCTGTGGTGTATTCTCCATTAATGCCTATTGCATTTCGAAATTTATTAATTGCGCGCGGTTTTGAATTAGTGGAAGTGCCTGATCAGGAATTTGACAGTATGGGTTGTAATGTATTGGCATTAGCGCCAAGAGTTTGCTTGATGGTCAAGGGGAATCCAATTACTAAATCACGTTTAGAATCGGCGGGGTGTAAAGTAATTGAATATGAAGGTGCAGAAATCAGCGTGAAAGGGGGCGGAGGTCCTACTTGTTTAACACGTCCTGTAATGAGGTCATAATTTCGCAATTTTCTTAAAATAGTTATACGCAATATATTTCGCACCTGATTTATATTTAGCACTATATATCCCGTTAGGTCCAGAGGTAAAATAAGCAGCTACACTTGCAAGTCCAACATATACACCTGCTTTCATTCCGAATAATTCTAATCCCAGCGCTATAGATGCAAAAACGCAATTGGTAGCACCGCTAAAAACGGCAACAAATCCCATGCCTGCCAAAAGCGCCATGGGTAAAGGGATAAACCAGATTAATAGATTACCTAATGTGGCCCCAATAAAAAATAATGGCGTCACCTCACCTCCTTTAAAACCCGCGTTTAAAGTAAAACTGGTTAAAATTAATTTGATGGCGAAGTCAAATTGGCCTGCATTATTTATAAATGCATCTTGGATAGTGGGAATTCCCAATCCAATGAACTTTGTACTATTAAATACAACAATAAATAATGCAATAATAATCCCGCCAATAAAAGGGCGCAAGGGGGTAAAATTTATTTTGTTAAAAACATTTTCAAATAATTTACCAGTGGTAGTAAATGCAAATGCAGTTAATCCAAAAATGATACCAGCAAAAATTGCCCAAGCCAAAGTAGTTAGGGAGATTTCGGGTATATTGGGGATGCTATAAATAGTATGTTTTACTTGCCAAGCCAAGCAGGAATAATGTGCGATATAGGCAACGAATAAACTTGCTGCTAACTGATTTTTCTTTGTGTTGGTAATACTTAAAATTTCTAACGCAAAGATGGCGCCACCCAAAGGTGTACCAAACACAGCGGCAAACCCACTACTAATACCAATGATTAATATCGTTTTTCGATCTGCTGTATTTAACTTAAATAATCCTGTGAACTGATCTGCTATTGCACCGCCCATTTGAACAGCAGTTCCTTCCCTGCCAGCAGATCCACCAGCTATATGGGTTAGCAGCGTACTCAAAAAAACCATCGGCGCCATTTTAAATGGAACCGGTTTAGGGGTTTCTCCATATACTAAAGAATGGTGCGTTTCAATGATTAAGTTATTTCCTTTATTCGCAGCAGTTCCATAATAATGATAGAGTAAGCCAATCACTAAACCTGCAATAGGTAAAAAATATATGACCCAAAGATGTTCCTCACGAAACAGGGTAACATAATCTAAGGTTTGTAAAAAAAATGCAGTTGCCGTTCCTACGATACCACCAATGAGTAAATAGATGGCGATCCATTTTAGCCAACTTGTGATCTTAGTATTTAATTTATTTAAGGACATCTCAGAGTAATATTTTAAGCAATCGGAATTGCGTTTGCGCAACCCAAAAATCTAGTCATTTTTGGCATTATTTTTCTTCTTCTTGCTGATCATATAAATGGCAATAATGACCCAAATCACATTCACGAACATGGAAGGGTAGGCTTTATGAAAATAAGTGTTCACTACAAAAAAAATACCGCCTATAATATTCGCTAAAACATAGGTTTTACTTGAGGCAGACAATTTGCCAGTAATATTTAAGGCATAGGAGCCTACAATTAATACAGAGGCAATCCAGCCCATGATTTCAATATATGGTTCATAAGTTATCATAACATGAAAATACGAATAAATGAGTCCTAAATTATAAAACTAATCAATGTGAGCTTTCTTCTCAAAATACAATTTTATTTATACTGATATTACAATATATTTGTCTTTACCATGAAAAGGCAAGTAATTTCTTTATTTTTTCTATTTATCATATCATTTCAAGTGGTACCTGTTAAAAGTTTTTTTAATTGGGAACAAATAGAGTTTGCGCAAGATATTGCAGATGATGATGTAGAAAAAAGCGAGTCTAAATCAAAAAAATTTGAATCTTGCCACTCCTTATTTTTAGAATATAGAAAAATTGCTGATATCACTAATGGTTTTGTTATAAAGATTGCCATGGGTCAATTAGCACAAGGACATTCTAGTGCCACCTTTATTCCACCCAATTTCGCATAGCAGTCAACTTTACTCTTGCTATTCATTTCTCTAACTTATTTTTCGAATTAATTTCGAAAAAGTTATTTTTTACAACATATTATTGGTATGCAACAAAGTCATATTATTGAATCTAATGATTCAATTCATGGGATTATTGAACAACTTAAACATTATCTCCCTTCACAATCTCCTTTAAAGGATTTTGTGCATCATAATTCATTACATGCATTTCAAGACAAGTCCTTTTTCGAGGGCATCTTTAATGCAAGAGATATTTTTGGGTATAACGTAACTTTAAATATTGATGAGTTTAGAAATTTATTTCGACTTGGTAGAATTAGCCACGAAGTGTTGAATAAAATAATTATTGAAAAAAAGGGAACTGATCAACTACAATACTGGTTAAATAAATTGCTCAACGAGGAATTAATTTACACTAAGGATCAGCAAGTAGGTAAAATTAGGAAACTTTGGAAAAACGAATATAAAATTGATTTAGACAATCGTGTACATCCTGTTTTATTTAGAATTATTTGCGCATATTTAGACCAAGGCATTTCTATTTCTAATTTTCCAGATAACGGTACTGGATTAATCAATAATCTCAGATTTATTGAAAAAAATAGTTATAGTAGTTTTTTTAAATCAAAACGTGCTAAAGCCTTGTTGTTGAACGATGATATATGCATTGAAGATGTTTTGAAATTACTAGTAGGGGAAAAAATTCCCAATAAAATGTATTTATTTGATCAACAATTTGCACACAGAGGTTGGTCGGGAATGGTTTCGGCAATTGAGGATAATCCCCAAACCTTATTAGATACAAAGAATGTTTCCTTGTATGACTTTATCCATTTAGAATTACTGCTTGAAGTTGATGCTTTAGATCAGCAATTTGGGGAATCTTGGTTGCCATTAAGTTCAAAGTATCGCCATCATGGGAGTAGTGATTTTTATGCGAAACCAATTGCTATGGAGGATGAAGTACTAATTTTATTTCAAGAGGCTTTCGAATGGAGTTACTATGATAAGGTTTTATCTTCATTTAAACATAAGTATTCTACGATTGAAACAAATATTGACCTTCCAAATTTTCAAGCTGTATTTTGTATAGATGAAAGGGAATGTTCATTGCGAAGACATCTTGAGAATGTAGCATCACCATGTGTAACATACGGAGCGCCTGGCTTTTTTGGCGTAGAATTTTATTTCCAACCACAAAATGGAAAATTTTATGAAAAATTATGTCCAGCACCTGTAACGCCTAAATATTTAATTAAGGAATCTGAAAGCGCTCAAGAAAAATCTCACACCATATTTTATAGTAAACTTGCGCATTCATTTGTAGGTGGATTTTTATTAAGTTTAACAGCAGGAGTGGTTTCTGTTTTTGAATTAATACGTAATCTTTTTTCACCCAAAATGACACCTGCAATTTCCGATGCATTTGCGCATGTGGCATTAAATTCAAAGTTGACTGTTGAAAACAAAAATTTGAATGATACAGAAAATGGTTTGCAAATTGGTTTTACAATAGAAGAAATGGCCAAACGTGTCGAAGGGCAACTTAGAAATATTGGGTTGATTGACCATTTTTCTTCTATAATTTATATAGTAGCACATGGTTCTAGTAGTGCCAATAATCCCCATCATGGAGCACATGATTGTGGCGCTTGCAGTGGTAGGCCAGGTTCAGTGAATGCACGTGTATTTGCTATTATGGCAAACCACGTTGCGGTAAGAAAAATTTTAGCACATAATGGTATTCATATTCCAAAAGACACTTTGTTTGTAGGCGCTTTACATGATACAGCGGCCGATCAGATTCAATATTTTGATACGCTTCTTTTACCAACCAACTTATTGGAAAAACATGTTATTTATACCCAACAATTTGAAAACGCGCTTGATTTAAATGCGAAAGAGCGTTCAAGACGCTTTGCATCTATCAATACCAAAGCAGATATTAAACATGTAAGAAAACAAATTTTGAACAGATCGGTTTCACTCTTTGAACCTAGACCAGAACTTGGACATGGATCAAATGCGTTATGCATTATTGGTCGTAGAGAGATTTCAAAAAATATATTTTTGGACCGTAGGGCATTTTTAAATTCATATGATTACAAAACCGATCCTACTGGTGATTTGTTGGTCAATGTAATTAGCCCCATTGGCCCTGTTTGCGGAGGCATTAACCTAGAATATTATTTTTCAAGAATTGACAACCAAAAACTTGGGGCAGGTACCAAATTACCCCATAATGTAATGGGATTGATTGGTGTTTCGAATAGTAGTGATGGAGATTTAAGACCAGGTTTGCCATTACAAATGATTGAAGTGCATGATCCAATCCGTCTTTTAGTAGTGGTAGAACAATTCCCTGAAATTGTGTTAAAAGTACTAAAGTCATCAGAAAATATTTTTAATTGGTACGCGAAACAATGGATTCATTTAGTGGTGATTAACCCGCAAGATGGGAATTTATATCAATTCAAAAACGACGAATTTATTTTATACAAAACAGTGGCAGACAAAACTGAAAAGGTGGAAAACTTTCATGAATTATTTGAAAATGCCACTGAAATGTCTGCATTTACTATTGAAAATGCCACTACTGAAAACTTACCAATTTATTATTTAAACTAAAACAATGGAACAGTATTTAAAATTTTTTATATTTATTCCTTTTGTAGGGTACTTATTAAGTTTATTGATAAAACAAAAACATGAAAAACTAATCGCTAACATAGCCGTTGCAACCAGCTTTTTGCAATTAGTGTTATTAATCGTTTTTTCAGTCAATTGGTTTATAGTGGGAGCTAATGTGCTCGACATTAAGCAAGTAACACTTTTAACAACACCTGAATTTGACTTTTTTATCGATTTTTATTTTGATAAAATTTCGGTTGTTTTTTTATTTGTAGGTAGCTTATTAACGCTGCTTGTTGCCGTGTTTAGTAAATCATATATTCATCGTGAACCAGGGTTTAAAAGGTACTTTAACAATGTTCATTTGTTCTTTTTGGGGTATAGCATTGTAGTCATTGCCGGAAATTTTGAAACTCTATTTTTAGGCTGGGAAATGATTGGCATTACTTCATTCTTACTCATTTCATTTTACAAGAATAGGTATCTCCCAGTAAAGAATGCCATGAAGGTAGTTTCCCTGTACAGATTAGGCGATGTGTTTTTAATTTTAGCAATGTGGCTAAGTCATCATTTATGGCATGGGAACATTTCATTTTTTCAAATTTTGGATTTTAATGCAACTGCAGCTTTAATACATAAGCATCAAGTTTTAGCCACATTCATTGGCGTCTCAATTGTTATGGGCGCCTCCATTAAATCGGCAATGTACCCATTTTCGTCATGGGTAGCCAGGGCCATGGAAGGCCCATCAAGTTCAAGTGCTATTTTTTATGGGTCTTTATCGATTCACTTAGGTGTCTTCCTTTTGCTAAGAACATTTCCTTTTTGGCAACATATATTTATTATAAAAGTACTAATAGCGGTTTTAGGTGTAGCTACTAGCTTAATATGTAATTCTATAGCTAAATCTCAACCCACAGTAAAAACACAAATAGCATATGCTTCAATAACACAAATTGGTATTATATTTATTGAAATTGCACTTGGTTTTCACAATTTTGCGCTTTTCCATTTTATAGGGAATGCATTTTTTAGAACGTATCAAATTTTAGTTTCACCTTCGGTTTTACATTATTTAATTCACAATCAATTATTTTCAGGCATTACTAAAAAAGTTACAATACCAAGCAAATTAAGTAATACATTTTATATGTTATCTATCAAAGAGTATAACATGGATGTAACTTTATTTAAATATTTTTGGCAACCTTTTAAATGGGTAAGCAACAAGCTGCTCATTTTAAATAACAAATATTTTTATATTATAATTTCGATTTTATTTTTACTAGGCATCTATTTTGATATAAATACTTTTCAATTTCATCCCATTTTATTAAAGTCATTTGTTTATTTATTTTCATTCATTTCTTTAATGTTAATTTTACTTTCATTTAATGAACGTGCATCTAGTATCAATGCATGGCTGAATGTAGTATATGGGCATCTATTTATAATGATGTGTGTTTCAATTAATAGTCATATCGCGTTTTCTTATTTATTACTTTATTTATTAAGTATTTGTTTTTTTGGTTTTATAGGATTTCAAGCTATTCGAAATTTACAGAAACAAGCTGCTTTAATAACGCTTGAACAATTTCACGGAAATGGTCAATTGCATCCCAAATTATCCATTTTATTTTTAGTTGCTTGCCTGGGTTTAATCGGATTTCCTATTTCACCTTTATACATTGGGATTGATTTACTTCTCACTTATATTGAGCGTGATCAATATGTCATTATGATTTTTGTTGCATTGTGTTTAATTTTTATAGAAATTTCGCTTTTACGTATTTATACCCGACTATTTTGTGGTATACCCTTATATTCAAACGAACCCATTTCATTTAAATCCGCATAATAGCAATAATATA
>CALLKA010000066.1 GCA_938008665.1 uncultured Bacteroidota bacterium | reverse complement strand
CTGGGTGGGAGACCAAGGGCAAGCAGGTCAGTTTAGTACCAGCTATTTAATGGAAAATGGCAAGTTGAAAATTTTAGAAGAAGACCTTGAAAAAATGCAATTCGTTTTAAAAGACAAAGAAAAAATAATTTCCCTATATGAGTTTATGTTAAATAATAATACACTTTCCACAACCATTGCTGATACTGCTACAAATAATGGTTAAACAATAAAGCCTTCCTCATTAAATATTGAGGAAGGCTTTATTGTTGTATGCGGACAATGAATCGTATTTACTTATTAAGCATAGGACGAAACCGGTTCACAAGTACAAATTAAATTTCTGTCCCCATGCGTATTATTTACCCTTGCTACGGTTGGCCAAAATTTATTTTGTTGTACGTAATATAAAGGGAAGGCCGCTTGCTGACGGGTATATTTATGATTCCATTCATCTGCACAAATTACTTTTTGTGTATGAGGTGCATTTTTCAATGGATTATCCACTTTATCTAGTTCGCCATTTTCAATCGCTTTAATTTCTTCATGAATGGCAATAAGTGCATCACAGAAACGATCCAATTCTGCTTTGTCTTCACTTTCTGTAGGTTCAATCATAATGGTGCCCGCTACTGGGAAGCTCATTGTTGGTGCATGAAATCCAAAATCAATTAAACGCTTTGCAACATCTTCCGCTTCAATACCAGCACTTGCTTTAAATGGACGTAAGTCGATAATGAATTCATGTGCACAGGTGCCATTTTTTCCGGCATATAAAATGGTATAATTTTTCTCCAATCTTGCCTTCATATAATTCGCATTTAAAATAGCATAGGCAGTGGATAATGCTAATCCTTCGGCACCTAACATTTTAATATATGCGTAACTTATTAATAAAATACTTGCCGATCCTAATGGTGCCGCGCTCACTGCGTTCGCGCCATTACCTTGTTGCGCGTGTCCTGGTAAAAAAGGAGCTAATTTATCGTTCACACAAATAGGGCCCATACCAGGTCCGCCGCCACCATGTGGAATAGCGAATGTTTTGTGTAAGTTTAAATGACAAACATCGGCACCAATATTTCCAGGGCTTGTCAGTCCAACTTGGGCATTCATGTTTGCACCATCCATATATACCAATCCACCTAGTTCATGTATTAAATTACAAATGTCAATAATGGTTTCTTCGAATACCCCATGTGTAGATGGATATGTAACCATTAGGGCGCCTAATGCATCTTTATGTAATAGCGCTTTTTCCTTTAAATCATTCATGTCAATGTTTCCAGCAGCATCACAAGCAACCACCACTACTTTAAATCCGGCCATCACCGCACTTGCAGGGTTGGTGCCATGTGCACTTATTGGGATTAATACAATATTGCGATGTGCTTGTTGGTGATGTTGGTGATAGCTACGTATAGTTAATAAACCAGCATATTCTCCTTGCGCACCACTATTGGGTTGTAAACTACATGCAGTGAAGCCTGTAGTTTGGCATAAATAGGCACTAAGTTCATTGGCCATTTCTTGGTAGCCAATGGTCTGATGGCTTGGAGCAAATGGATGCATACTGCTGAATGCTGGCCAGCTTACTGGAATCATTTCAGTAGCCGCATTTAATTTCATGGTGCAACTACCCAAGCTAATCATACTAGTATTTAAGGACAAATCTTTATTTTCTAATTGTTTAATATAACGCATCATTTGCGTTTCACTATGGTGAATATTAAACACAGGATGTTGTAAATAACTTGAAGTACGTATTAATTGTGTTGGAACTTTTTCATTTTTCACTCCTGCATTGGTAGCAGTTGATTTTTTTCCGGTTAATTTTTCAAATAAGGCGACTACTTCTTGAATATGCGTATTTGAAATTGTTTCATCAATGGTAATACTTACACTACCGTCTTTAAAATAGTTGAAGTTGATATTTTTTTCGTTCGCTAGCTTTTGCAATGCGCTACTATCAAATCCATGTATATGTAAAGTATCAAAATAAAATTCATTGGCTTGTTGTATGCCTAAAGAAGCTAGTTGTTGCTCCAGGTTTTGTGCTAAGGCGTGCACTTTTGTTGCAATTTTTTTCAAGCCTTGCGGGCCATGATAAACGGCATACATCACGGCCATGTTGGCAAGTAATGCTTGGGCAGTACAAATATTTGAGGTTGCTTTTTCTCTTTTAATATGTTGCTCGCGGGTTTGTAAAGCCATTCGGAGCGCCCTGTTGCCTTGAGCATCTACGCTTACCCCAATTAATCTGCCGGGCATACCGCGTTTGAATTCGTCTTTTGTAGCAAAATAAGCTGCATGTGGTCCACCAAATCCCATAGGAACGCCAAAGCGTTGGGTATTGCCTACGGCAACATCTGCATTTAATTCACCTGGGCTTTTCAATAGGGTTAATGCTAAAATATCAGCAACTAAAATGACCAACCCGCCTGCTTCATGTACACGATTAATAAATTGTTGGTAATCAGCAATATTTCCTTTGCTATTGGGGTATTGTAATATGGCACCAAAAAAATGATTGTTAATTTCTGCATCCTTATAATTGCCTTCCACTATTTCAATACCAATTGGATTTGCTCTTGTTGCTAAAACATCTTTTGTTTGTGTAAAAATGGCTGCGTCAACGAAAAATTTTGGTTGCGTTGCTACTTCCGCCTTATTTACATGATTAAAAATCATGGCCATTGCTTCCGCAGCGGCTGTGGCTTCATCTAATAAAGAAGCATTTGAAATAGACATGCCAGTTAAGTCGGTGATCATGGTTTGAAAGTTCAATAAACTTTCTAAACGTCCTTGTGCAATTTCAGCTTGGTAGGGCGTGTATTGGGTATACCAACCTGGGTTTTCAAAAATATTTCTAAGAATCACGCTTGGTGTTATGGTGCCATAATAACCTTGCCCAATAAAATTGGCGGCAACAATATTTTTCTCACCTATTTTTTTTAATGATTGCAACATTTCAAACTCCGTTAGTCCCGCAGGAATTTCCATTGCTTTTTTTGAACGGATATTTTCAGGCACTGTTTTACTGATTAATTCATCCACTGATTTTAAACCAATAATTGATAGCATTTTTTGCGTATCATCATGATTAGGACCAATGTGTCTTTGGATAAATTCTGCGTTGTTGGAGTTCAATTCAAACATAAATAGGGTAGTTTAAAAAATTGCCTCAAAGATACTACATAAACTGCTGTTTAATTGGTCGGATTCAATTGATGGGGAAAGCTTGTGGATGAATGATAAATGGTTTACTTTTACCCTATCATATGGACAAATCTACTGAACAATTATTTGAGGCGCCGGCGCCAGAATTGCTTAAAAAACTCGAGTATTTTTTAAAAAAGGAAGACAAGCGCAAAATAATGAAGCAATTGCCTGATTTGCATGAGGCCGCCTTTGAAAAGATTGATTGCTTAGACTGTGCCAGATGCTGTAAAAATTATTCTCCTCGGTTCAAGATGCCGGATATAAAAAGAATCAGTAAATATTTAAGAATGAAGGAGACGGAATTTATTGATACATATTTAGCGATGGACAGTGAAGGGGATTATGTATTACAACAAAAGCCCTGTGTATTTTTGGGAAAGGACAATGCCTGTAGTATATATGAACATCGCCCCTCCGATTGTCAACGATTCCCATATACTGATGAGGACGTATTTTTTAAGCGTATACCAGTGACCATGAAGAATGCCGAATTTTGCCCTGCGGTTCACTCGGTCATGAAGGACTTGCTAAGTAAATAAGAAATAATTTGGGGGAATTTAGTTTTTCAGCCCATTATATTATTCAAAAATCGATTGGAGAATATAAAAGTTTATCCTTCTTTTTAGTATTCCATTTTCTTTAAAGCAGGCGCTTTAAACCAGGTTACACCAACAACTAATAAAGTCATGGCGCCTCCAAATATAACGGAAGGTATGACGCCCATTGCTTTTGCTGCAACACCACTTTCAAATTGCCCTAATTCATTGCTGCTATTAATAAACATGGAATTAACGCTCATCACCCTGCCACGCATATGATCTGGTGTTTTAAGTTGCACAATGGTGCCTCTGACAATCATGCTGAATCCATCCAAAATGCCACTTAATAATAACATGACAAAGGACAGCCAGAATATTTTAGATAATGCAAATACAATAATACATACACCAAACCCTGCAACGGCTAGTAATAATTTTTTTCCTTGACTGCGATTTGCAGGAAATATCGTGATAATCAAAATGATAATAATTGCGCCTATATCTGAAGCTGCATTGAGCCAACCAAAGCCAATGGGACCCACTTTTAAAATATCTTTTGCAAAAACAGGAATCATGGCTACGGCGCCGCCAAATAAAACAGCGAATAAATCAAGTGATAAAGCCCCAAATACTTCTTTTGAATTAAATACAAAACGGAGGCCTTCCTTTACGCTCTCTAGTGTTTTTTGATCCACTACGTCTGCGTGCGGTGGTTTGGACTTAATCATGGCTATAAAGCCATATCCAATACCCACTAAGCTAACGACCACGATTAAAGAACCAGTGTGACCAAAGCCTGCAATGATAAATCCTACAATGGCGTGTCCTAAGACGGAAGCACTCAACCAAATGCCTTGGCTCCATGTGGTGGCATTTTGTAATAAGTTTTTGGGTACCACTGCGCCTATAATGGTTCCAAAACTAGGGCCTGTAAAAGAGCGAATAATGCCCGTACAAAAAACAATAAAATAAATACCAATCGCTATTTGTAAGGAAGTCAATTTTAACGCCCCAATGTCCATGGATAAAAAAAGTAAAATAAGTGCACAGCACCAATATAAAATAACACCCCTTAATAAAAGTTTTCTTTTTTCACTTTTGTCAATTACATGACCAGCATATAAAGCGAGTGAAACGGCAGGAATTACTTCGGCTAATCCAATGAGTCCAATAGCAAAAGGGGCATTGGTTAATTCATAAATCCACCAGCCGACGAGTGTGCCCATCATTCTTAAGCCCATGATAAATAAAAAACGTCCAATCATTAAGTTTCGAAACTCGATTATGCGCAAAGCACCCAAAGGATCATTCAACTGTTTAACTGCGTTTTGCATGTTTTCCATTAGGGTAGGTTAATAAAGTGTTGCCCTTCTTCCAAATCTTTTTCAAGTGCATCCGTGATCAATTTGAAGTGTGCTTCATTGTATAAAAAATCAGCATTGCTTGCATCCACAAATATCGTTTTTATATTATGTTGTTTTATGTAGCTTGTATAAGTTTCTTGAAGTTTAAAAAGGTATTCATCTGGAATAGATTGTTCAAATTTTCGATTTCGCTTTTTAATATTGGATTGCAACTTATTTACAGGCGCATGTAGATATATTAATACATCTGGTTGTGTTAGTTGTTGGCTAAATACATCGTACATTTTATGATACAATTTGTATTCCTCCTCTGGCAAATTTACTTTTGCAAATAATAAGCATTTTGTAAATAAATAATCAGAAATTGTCACTGACTGAAATAAATCAGCGGTCTTAATTAAGTCCTGTTGTTGTTTGAATCGTTCTGCCAAAAAAAACAATTCAAGCGGAAAAGCGTATTGTTTTGGATTTTCGTAAAATTTTGTCAAAAATGGATTTTCTGCAAATTCTTCCAACATTAATTTTGCGTTATAATGTTGCGATAACAATTGTGATAATGTTGTTTTCCCTGCGCCTATATTTCCCTCTACTGCAATAAAATGATGCTTCATATTTTCCTTAATTCTTCGATTCAAATATAGTAAGCAGAATGCTTAAATGATCGTTTTTTTATACACATGCGATTCATCCTTGCACTGCTTTAAGAGGATACTTGTGGGTAAATTTAAGACAGGATGAATATAGTTGGGTGCAATTTCGTTTAAAGGTATGAGCACAAAATTGCGTTGCTCCATTCTAGGGTGCGGAATGGTAAGGATTTCAGATTGTATTATTTCGTTGTTGAAATAGATGATATCCATGTCAATAGATCTTGGTCCCAAGGGGAGCAGCCTTTCTCTGCCCAATGATAATTCAATGGTCAATAATTGTTGCATTAATTCTGTTGCGGATAACGCGGTTTGCACCTGTAATGCTTGATTGAAAAAGGGGGGTTGTTCGGTAAATCCCCAAGCAGCTGTTTCATAGATTGCCGAGCTGGAAAGTATTTTTCCACAATGCAATTCGATTTCTTTCGTGGCGTTTTTTAGATTCGCCAATCGGTCGCCTAAATTACCGCCTATCAGTAGGTATGCATTGTTCATAGAAGGATTATAAAAGTAGCCCAAATATCCATAATTTTACAGCGTTAAACTACTTTATCTCCGACTATTTTGGGCATTTTGGTTTAATTTAATATTGCAACTTCATGAAAAGCTTTTTTAAAACATTTTTCGCAGCCTTGTTGGCTTTGATCATTTTTTCTTTCCTTGGTTTTTTTATTTTGATTGGAATAGCTGCTGCATTTTCAACTGACGAAAAAGTAGAAGTAGCGCAAAATTCAGTTTTAGTGATTGACGCTTCTGAAACATTTTTAGAGCAATCAAAAAATGACCCCTTTAGCGAATTAATGAATAAAAAAAATGGCAAACAACCAAGTTTGTCAGAATTGATTGGGTTGTTGAATTATGCAAAAAAAGATTCTAGCATCAAGGGTATTTATATTAAGTGTGCAGAAAATCCAAATGGCTATGCGGCGACGGAGGAAATTAGAAAAGCTTTAATTGATTTTAAAAAATCAAACAAATTTATTGTGGCGTATGCGGAAACAATTTCGCAAAAAGGATATATGATGGCAAATGTTGCCGATCAAATATATACACATCCGCAAGGGGGTATGGAATGGTCCGGCTTTAATTATGAGACTATGTTTTTGAAAGGCTTAATTGATAAACTTGAAATTGAGCCACAAATATTTTATGCAGGTAAATTTAAAAGCGCTACTGAACCTTTCAGATATACGCAAATGTCGGAGGCAAATAAACTCCAAACAGGGATTTGGTTAAATTCGATTTACAATAATTTTATTCAAGGAGCTGCTGAAATGCGAAACTTAAACGCAGATTCAATCAAAGCGTTTGCGAATGAAGGGAAAGTGCAAAATGCGAAGGATGCATTAAAATACAAATTAGTGGACGGCCTGATCTATGATGACCAATTAAAAAAAATCATTAGTAAAAAATTACGTGTGGTGGATGAAACTAAAATATCATTTGTGTCAATTAATAATTATGCAGAATCAGTTGCATTAAGAGGGACTGGCAGTGGTAAAATTGCGGTGATATATGCAGATGGGGATGTAGTCATGGGAAAGGGTCAAAATGATGCAATTGCAAGTGATGATTATAGGGTATTGCTTCAAAAGATCAGAAACGATAAATCCATTGATGCTGTTGTGTTAAGGGTTAATTCACCAGGCGGTAGTGCATTAGCGAGTGATATCATATGGAGAGAGATTGATTTGCTTAAAAAAGAAAAACCAGTGGTGGTCAGTATGGGGGATGTTGCCGCTTCAGGAGGTTATTATATTGCATGTGGTGCTGATTCTATTTTTGCTGATGCTAATACCATTACAGGTTCCATTGGTGTATTTTCAGTAATCCCTAATGCAGAGAAATTTTTGAAAAATAAAATAGGTGTCACTTTTGATCGCGTTAAAACAGGACAATATGCCGATGCGCCTTCTGCAACAAGAGCATTAACAGTTACAGAACAAAAGTTTTTGCAAGCGGGTGTGGATAGTGTTTACTATACTTTTAAATCAAGGGTGGCTGCAGGCAGACAAAAAAGTTTGGACTATATTGATACGATTGCACAAGGGCGTGTATGGACAGGTGCAGATGCAATTAAAGTGGGTTTGGTGGATAAGATTGGAACTTTAAATGATGCATTGGCATCTGCTGCTAAAATGGCCAAATTAAAAGGGTATAGTATTAAATCATATCCAGAAAGTAGGTCCTTTATTGAAGAATTTTTCGAAGGGTACAAAAACGAAGTAAAAGCCAAAGCAATTCAACAAGAAATTGGAATAGAACAATGGCAGGTATTGCAACAATTAAAATCAATCAAACAGATAATGGGTCAGCCGCAGGCACGATTACCTATCTTTGAGCTCAATCAACGTTAATATATGCCTGCTTATAGTCAAATTAAAGCAATGCTTGCGATAACAAAAGCAAGTTTACGTTCTACATTTAGAAGTCCCTCAGCTGTTATCTTTAGCATTGCATTTCCGTTGATATTTATCCTTGTTTTTGGTTTTTTAAGTAGTGGGGGTAATATCAATGTAAATGTGGCGATGACCCAAGGGAGTGATACGACCAATCCAATTTATGCTGCAATTAAAAATATACCGGGGTTTAAATTTGCATCCGGGGATAGTAATAAAATTCAAGGAGAGCTTGCCAAGGGACGTATTACCTCAATGATTCATATACGAGCCACCGGTAATCCCAATTTACCTTATACTATTGATTTAATTAGCTCGGAAGCAGCCAATCCACAAAACATACAATTGGTAAAGTCTATTTTAAATTCAGTCATTTCTAAAATAAATGAGCAACGCTTTAAGGATGCACCTAGTATCGCGGTTGTAAATAATAATGTAAAAAAAGTGCCAGGGCGTATTTATCGTACCATTGATTTTATATTGCCTGGACAATTAGGATTTTCCTTATTAAGTGCAGGGGTTTTTGGTGTTGCTTTTTTGTTTTTTAATTTAAGACAACAATTGGTTTTAAAGCGATTTTATGCGACACCTATTCGTCGCTTGTATATTATTTTAGGGGAAGCATTGAGCAGGGTCATTTTTCAATTACTAACAGCAATCATTATCATCGGTATTGGTCATTTTGCATTTAAGTTTACCTTAGTGCATGGATGGGTGACCTTTGCGAGTATTATGGGACTTAGTTTTATTGCACTGCTTTTATTTATGGGTTTTGGATTTATAGTAAGTGGTGTAGCAAAAACCGAGAGTACCATTCCGCCATTTGCTAACTTAATTACATTACCTCAGTTTTTATTATCCGGCACCTTTTTTTCTATCGATAATTTTCCAACCTGGTTACAGCCTTTTTGTAATATACTCCCACTTACGCATTTTAATAATGCAATGCGAAATATTGCATTTGAAGGAAATAGTTTGATGGATTCTTGGACCGACATTTCCATTTTATTAATATGGATTGTGATTGTATATGCATTGGCGTACAAAATATTTAAATGGGAATAAATGAAATTGATAAAACTGGCTGTGATTAGTGCTTTATTTTTGAGTTTATTGGTGACGGCAATTTCTTTGTTATTCCCTAGCAATGTTATCGTTTCCAGAGCCATTGAGGTGAAGGCCACGCCTGAGAAAATAGCTTTTTACACTGCTGACTTGAATCAATGGAACGCATGGATGAGTGACTGGAAACAAAATCAAGTTCGCTTGCAAAATGATACCGCATTTATTGGCACACAAATAATTCATTTTGAAAGCAAAACAGATTCTTCTGTTAATTATCAATGGGTCGCGACAGGGCAGGCGCCTTATTTTGTTAAAATTGAATGGTTCCCTTTAGAAAAAGGCAATTATGTGATTCACTGGACATTTGAACAGCATGTACGTTGGTATCCTTGGGAAAAGTTTCAAACCTTATTGAATGAGAAATTGTTAGGGACTAAGATGGAAATGGAATTGCAAAATTTGCAAGGGGTGATTACTCAGCAATAACGAATTAGGTTTTGTAATTGCACACTAATTTAATTTGAGCATAAATTTCACTCAAATTATTTGCCGTCATTGTTCTTTTCTTTATGATCTATTAAATATTGAACATTTCTTTTAAGGCCTTTTAGTTTTGATCTAAGTATAGGGGACTTTTTGAATCTTTCTTTGAAAGTAGTTTCTTCCATTTGCAGCCATTGATTCCGATCCATATTCAGTAACCCATGTAAAGGCTTAAATTTTTCCTCATTGTGTGATTTACTAAATCTATTCCAAGGACAAACATCTTGGCATATATCACATCCAAATGCCCAGTCGTTATAATTTTTATTTGCATTTATTTCCGACTGTTTTAATTCAATCGTATAATAACTTATACAGTGATTTGCTTGAATGGTTTTATTAGGTAAAATAGCCTCCGTAGGACAGGCGTCGATACATTTGGTGCAAGTGCCACAATAATCTTTGGGTATCGGGGTGTCATAATCCAATTCAATATCAACAATTAATGTTGCAAGAAAAAAGAAGGATCCGGTTTGAGGCCGAATTAAATTTCCATTTTTCCCAATCCATCCTGCGCCTGATAATTGGGCCCAACTTCTTTCCAGCACCGGTGCTGAATCCACAAATCCGCGTCCTGTAATATGCCCCATTTGATTTTGCATCTCACCAAGCAACATTTGAAGTTTGGAACGAATCACATCATGATAATCTTCCCCCCATGCATACTTCGCAATTTTGGTTGAGGAATCAATTTGAAATATTTGATCCTGTTGCGATGGATAATAATTCATTAAAAAAGTAATCACCGATTTTGCCCCTGGTACTAATTTTCTGGGATCAACGCGTAAATCAAAATGATTTTCCATGTATTGCATCTCGCCATGATATCCATTGGATAGCCACTGTTCCAAACGACGGGCATCTTCTGTTAATTCTTTTGCTGCGGCAATGCCACAATAATCAAATCCAAATTGTGCGGCTAATGATTTGACCAATTTTGTATTTACGGCCTGACTCAATCTTCTAAATTCATTTTATGAAAAAAGCGATGCGCAATAGGCGCAATTAAAACACCAATGCTCGTGATAAAAATTACACCACTAAATAATGCATAAAAGGAGGAGAAGATTTTTCCCCAAAATGTTTCAATGGTTACCACAGGTCCCATACCACCTAATATCATTGACGCATTATGCACTGCATCAATCCATGACATAGGCCCAGTAAATTTATAACCAATAATACCAATCATTAAACAGGTACCTAAAATTAGTAATGTCCATAAAAAATGTGTGAATACCCGTTTTAAGAAAACACCACGTTCTGCTACGGGCTCACTTTTGTGCTCGTACCTCGTTTTGAAAATTCCTGGTTTGTGATGTGGTTTCATTTCCTTAAGTCATTTCATGTAAAATTAGCAGAAAATCCTTGTTGTAACTGACTTTAGTTCAGTTTTAATTACTTATTTATGCCATTATAACTTATATCATAGTTTGGCTTTGCATTTGAACCTAACTTGTTGTAAATAAACAATAATATGAATTTAAGTCAATATACCATCAAGGCACAGGAGGCGATTCAGTCGGCCCAACAATTAGCTTATAACAATAAGGATGCTGCTATTGAAACGCTGCATTTGTTAAAAGCTATTTTGTTAGACAAGGATAGCTCAACAGAATTTTTGTTAAAAAAGAATAATTTAAATCCACTCTTGATCATGCAAAAAGTGGATGCTGCATTGCCAAGTTTGCCTAAGCAAGCCAGTGGTGAACCTGCGACCAATTTAAGTAGGGATTTGAATAGTGTATTATTAAAAGCCAATGGAGCACTTAAAACATTTGGGGATGAGTTTGTCACGGTGGAACATTTATTAATTGCAATTTTACAATTGAGTGATACCGCCTCTAAAATTTTAAAAGATGCAGGTCTTACAGAAAAAGGGTTGGTTGCTGCTATTAAAGAATTAAGAAAAGGGGAGAAAGTGCAATCTGCAACACAGGAAACACAATTTCAAGCCTTATCAAAGTATGCGAAAAACTTAAATGAATTAGCAAATAAAGGCAAGTTGGATCCAGTCATTGGTCGTGACGAAGAAATTAGAAGAACCTTACACATCCTTTCCAGAAGAAGCAAAAACAATCCAATACTTGTGGGTGAACCTGGGGTAGGTAAAACTGCCATTGCGGAAGGATTGGCCATGCGTATTGTTAATGGCGACGTGCCTGATAATTTAAAAAGCAAAATAATTTTCGCATTGGATATGGGCCAATTAATTGCAGGTGCAAAGTATAAGGGAGAATTTGAAGAAAGATTAAAAGGGGTTGTGAAGGAAGTGGCAGATAGTGATGGAGGCATTATTTTATTTATAGATGAGATACATACCTTGGTAGGCGCAGGTGGTGGAGAGGGCGCGATGGATGCGGCGAATATTTTGAAACCGGCATTGGCTAGAGGGGAATTAAGAGCGATTGGAGCGACTACCTTAAATGAGTACCAAAAGTTTTTTGAAAAAGACAAAGCATTGGAGCGTCGTTTTCAAAAAGTAATGATTGATGAGCCAAGTAAAGAAGATGCAATTTCTATTTTAAGGGGCTTGAAGGAAAGATATGAAACACATCATCATGTTCGAATTAAGGATGAAGCCATTATTGCTGCAGTAGAATTATCAACCCGTTATATCACGGATCGTTTTTTACCGGATAAGGCCATCGATTTAATTGATGAGAGTGCCGCAAAGTTAAGATTGGAGATGAATTCAATGCCTGAGGAATTGGATACCCTAATTCGTCAAATTCGCCAGCTTGAAATTGAAAGAGAAGCGATAAAGCGGGAAAATAATCCGGAGCAACTAAAAGCTTTGAATATTGAAATAAGTAATTTAACGGTACAACAAGATACTTTAAAAGCAAAGTGGTCGGAAGAAAAAGAGTTGGTGGATAAAGTGCAAGCAACAAAGTCAAATATTGAAAAATTAAAACAAGAAGCGGAAGTTGCTGAACGAAATGGTGACTATGGAAAGGTGGCGGAAATAAGATATGGAAAAGTGAAGGAGCAGGAAACTAATTTGTTAGAATCTTCCAAGCAATTGAATGAAATGGGTGAACACGGCAAGCGTTTAATGAAGGAGGAGGTGGATGCGGAAGATATTGCAGAGAATGTGGCAAAGGCCACCGGTATCCCAGTGAGTAAAATGATGCAGTCAGAAAGAGAAAAATTATTACATTTAGAGGTAGAGTTGCATAATAGAGTTGTAGGTCAGGAGGAGGCGATTAGTGCAGTATCTGATGCAATCAGAAGAAGTAGGGCGGGTTTACAAGATCCTAAGAAACCCATTGGTTCGTTTATATTTTTAGGAACTACCGGGGTTGGTAAAACAGAGTTGGCAAAAGCCTTGGCCAATTATTTATTTGATGATGATGCCATGATGACGCGTATTGATATGAGCGAATATCAGGAAAAACATGCAGTTTCAAGATTGGTTGGCGCGCCTCCAGGCTATGTGGGTTATGATGAAGGTGGTCAATTAACCGAATCAGTTCGAAGAAAACCCTATAGTGTGGTGCTATTAGATGAAATTGAAAAAGCGCATCCCGATGTTTGGAATATTTTATTACAAGTTTTGGATGATGGTCATTTAACAGACAATAAAGGAAGGACTGTGAATTTTAAAAATACCATTATTATTATGACTAGTAATATTGGAAGTCATTTAATTCAAGATGCTTTTGAAGATGTGAATGAAAACAATGTAGAAGAAAAAACAGCGCAATCCAAACTGGAGGTTATGTCATTATTAAAACAAACCATTCGTCCTGAATTTTTAAATAGGGTAGATGAAATTATTATGTTCTCTCCTTTATTACAAAAACAAATGGCTTCGATTGTAAAAATTCAATTAAACAATTTAAGATCATTGGTTGCTGAAAATGGAATGCAGGTTGAATTTTCGGATTACTTAGTGGAATATTTATCAGAACAGGGCTTTGATTTGCAATTAGGGGCAAGACCATTAAAAAGATTAATTCAGAAAATGGTGGTGAATGAGTTTAGTAAAAAAATATTAAGTGGGGAGATAGATAAAACCAAAAAGATTTTGATTGATATTTTTGATGGGGTGGTGGTATTTAGAAATGAGGCCTAGCAGGCTGGCGATTTGGAACTTGTAGCTGTTGGTTAACTGCTTTTTGAAATATACCTTAGTACATGTATATTTGACAAACTCATTTAATTACTATGGCTAATCCCAAAAAAGCAGCAGTTGGTTTTATATTCATCACTATTTTAATAGATGTGATGGGTTTTGGGATCATTATTCCAGTGGTACCTCAATTATTGCAACAATTATTACACGTAACGGATCGGACTAATATTAGTGCGATATCACAGCCTGCCATTTTTTTAACCTTGATTTATGGGCTTACGCAATTTGTCTTTGCACCCATTTTGGGAAGCTTGAGTGATCGATATGGTCGCAGGCCGGTCTTACTTTTTTCTTTGCTTGGTTTTGGATTGGATTATATTTTTTTAGCTTTTGCGCCAACGATTGGTTGGTTGTTTATAGGAAGAATGATTGCAGGAATTACAGGGGCAAGTATCACTACTGCTACCGCTTATATGGCTGATATAAGTAATGAAAAAAATAGGGCACAAAATTTTGGAATGATTGGTGCTGCTTTTGGTCTTGGTTTTATCATCGGCCCTATGTTGGGAGGTTTATTAGGAGAATTGGGAACTAGGATTCCATTTTTGGTAGCCGCAGGATTAGCACTGGTGAATGCTTTGTATGGCTATTTTGTATTACCTGAATCTTTAGATATGGAACACCGTCGCTCATTTGATATCAAAAGAGCCAATCCGGTTGCCTCCTTATTAAAACTAAAAAAATATCCAGCAGTGCTCGGTTTGATTTGCTCATTACTTTTGATTTATTTAGCTGCGCATTCTGTGCAAAGCAATTGGAGTTTTGCGAACATCAATAAATTTGGATGGACACCTAAAATGATTGGCATTTCATTGGCTGTAGTTGGCGTATTAGTTAGTTTGGTGCAAGGCTTACTTATAAGAGTGATCAATCCAAAATTAGGGAATGAAAAAAGTGTTTACATTGGAATTGCATTATATGCTATTGGATTAACATTGTTTGCTTTTGCAACACAAGGATGGATGATGTTTTTATTTTTAGTGCCTTATTGTTTGGGGGGAATTTCAGGACCTGCTTTACAAGCGCTAATTTCCGCGCATGTTCCTAAAAATGAACAAGGAGAATTACAGGGATCATTAACAGGATTAAATAGTTTAACCACCATTTTTGGGCCTTCAATGATGATCGGATTGACCTCTTATTTCTCTATTAAAAATGACCCAGCGCATATCTACTTCCCGGGTGCTGCCTTTTTATTCGGGGCTATATTAATGGGATTAAGTGCAATAATTGCTTACTGGGTGTTAAAACACGATACGACTGCCTCAAAGCAGGTATAATATTGGGGTATAATCAGTGAGTGTTTGTTATATTTGTACCTAATATAATAGGAAAATATGACGCCATTAATGACCCAGTTAAATGAAACTTCGTCCTTTATTCAATCAAAAATTAAAGATAGCGCGCAGACAGCGATTATCTTGGGTAGTGGATTAGGAAATTTAGCAACTCAAATTCAAGTTGAATTTGAAATACAATATACGCAGATACCTCATTTCCCAGTGAGTACGGTGGAAGGCCATAAAGGCCGATTAATTTTAGGCACTTTAAATGGGGTTAAGGTTTGGGTGATGGAAGGGCGCTTTCATTTTTATGAAGGTTATTCGCCAGAGCAAGTTGCTTATCCAGTGCGTGTATTAAAATTATTAGGCGTTGAAAATTTAATTTTATCCAATGCGGCTGGCGGGGTGAATATTGATTATGAAGTGGGTGATTTGATGATTATAAAAGATCACATCAGTTTATTCTCCATTAATCCGCTCATTGGTAAAAACGAATCAGATTTAGGTACCCGATTCCCAGATATGAGTGAGCCCTATGCGCAAAGTTTTATTGATCAAGCAAAAGCAATTGCCGCAAAACATCAAATTAAAGTACATGAGGGCGTATATGTTGGTGTGACTGGTCCTACGTTTGAAACAAGAGCCGAATATAAATTAATTAAGGCAGTGGGTGGAGATGTGGTTGGCATGAGTACAGTGCAAGAAAATATTGCTGCAGTTCATTGCGGTATGAAAGTTTTTGCGATAAGCGTTGTGACTGATTTAGGAATTCGTGAAGATAATAATGTGATAACACACGCTGAAGTACTAGAAGCAGCCAATGCCGCAGAACCTAAGTTGACACTTATTATTAGTGATTTAGTTAAACATATTTCCTAATTCAATATTTCGCATGTCATTTTTGCAGCGTATTATTTTTTTAAGTATCTTCCTTTGTAGCCTTCATATTCATGTTAAAGCACAAAAGGTTTTACAAGCCACGAACGATATGATGGGTGGTGGCGGGATGGGTGGATTTTCAGGGGGAAGACCTGCTGCTAAAAAAGGGAATGACTCACTTCAGTTAAGGGATAAAAATGCAGATTCAATTACCATTTATTATAAGTTGTATAATAGTAATGACATCAAAAAATTGGATACCAGCATCAATGATTTTTTTGTACACTATCCCTTGCCCTATACGCATTATAATTTGGGAAATTTAGGGGCAGCAAGTAAGTCGTATTTAACCAATACCATACAAAATGGGGGTTTGGACTTAGGCTTTCATGCTTATGATGTATACAATTTTACTTTAGAACAAACGCCTTTTTATCAAACCACAAGGCCTTTTACTGAGCTAGGTTATTTGATTGGCGGAAAGGGAG
>CALLKA010000065.1 GCA_938008665.1 uncultured Bacteroidota bacterium | reverse complement strand
ATGTAGTTTCAAATCCATTTTTTACTAAAAAACTGACTAAAATGAAGATCGCTGTAGCTAAAGGTGACGGAATCGGTCCAGAGATTATGGAAGCAGTAATAGGTGTATTCAATGCGGCTAAAGTGCCATTGGAATACCAGTATGTAGACATGGGAAAATGGGTGTTTGACAAAGGATTTAGTATTGGGATGACCCCAGAAGCAAAAGAGGCAATTGAACAATTAGGGATCCTGTTTAAAGGTCCTATGGAAACACCAAAAGGTAAAGGCGTTAAAAGTGTCAATGTAACTGCAAGAAAAACATGGAACACCTACGCGAACGACAGAAAATTTCAAACATTAAGTGGGGTAGATACAGTTTTTAGTAAAGCGGGTATTAATATTGATCTAACAATTGTGCGTGAAAATATCGAAGACACTTATGGCGGTATCGAACACATGTTAACACAGGATGTGGCCATTGCAAGAAGATTTATTACAAGAGGCGGAAGTGAGCAAGTAATTCGATATGCATTTGAAATGGCTCAGAAAAAAGGTGCTAAAAGAATTACCTGTGGTCATAAGGCGAATATCATGAAATTAACGGATGGTTTATTTCTTGAAGTATTCAATGAAATTGCTAAAGAATATAAAGACATTAAAGCTGATGATGTAATTGTGGATGACTTATGTATGAAATTAGTTAGCCGTCCAGATTTATTTGATGTTATTGTTTTAACTAATTTACAAGGTGATATTGTAAGTGACTTGTGCGCTGGATTGGTTGGTGGGCTTGGATTTGCGCCATCATCGAATATCGGAGATCATATTTCAATATTTGAAGCAGTACATGGAACAGCTCCTGATATTGCTGGCAAAAATATTGCTAATCCCACTTCATTATTATTAAGTGGATTAAATATGTTAAGACATTTAGGCTTGATGAGTAAAGCTGCTATGATTGAAAATGCTTTATTATATACATTAGAGTCAGGAGTGCATACAGGAGATTTTGGTGATAAAAGCATTCCGTCTTTAAACACTACTCAATTTGCACAAGCTATCATTGATAATTTTGGTAAACAACCGAAAGTAAATACCAAGCCAAGTTTAAATGATTTTGAATTTGTGCCCACCAATAGTAAAATTACTACTAACCCAATGTTATTGGGTAAGCAAAAGGAAGAGCATACAATTGCTGGTGCAGACTTTTTTATAGAAAGTGAATTACAAGCGGATGCTATTGCAGAAATAGCTACTAAACATGAAACAGCAGATTTAAAATTATTGATCATATCCAACAGAGGCACTCAGGTATGGCCAACTGGTTCCGTATATACCAATCTGGTGAATCAATTTCGCTTACGTTTTGAGGCAGGTGAAAATGCATCCATTGCTCAGCAAGATGTCATTTCACTTTATAGCTCCTTGTCCAAAGATTTTCAAATAAGTTCTGTTGAAATCCTGAATATGTGGGGTGGTAAAAAAGCCTACAGTTTGGCTCAGGGTCAGTAGTTCTAGGTATTTTGAAGATTTATAGCATTTTCGCCCCCCATTTGCGATAAAATTGAGTTTTTGGGCGGGAAAAAATACAATTTTAGCGTAATTTCACGTCTCAATTACAAACTAGCTTTTTACTATGGCAGAAGTTATATTAATGCCCCGTTTAAGTGATACCATGACAGAAGGCGTTATTGCAGCATGGCACAAAAATGTGGGTGATACAGTTAAGAAAGGAGATTTATTAGCAGAGATTGAAACAGATAAAGCAACCATGGAATTGGAAAGCTACCAAGATGGTGTTTTATTGCATATTGGAACTCCTCGTGGTGGAAAATTACAAGTAAATGATTTGTTAGCCATTTTTGGTAAACAAGGTGAAGATATTAGTGCATTGATTGCACAGAATTCAGGCGGAGCTGCTCCTGCTCCTGCTGCAGCGCCAGCTGCTGCAACACCTGCTGTTCCTGCAGCAGCTTCTACAAGTGCTGTAGATGTTTCTGCAATGGAAGAAGTTGTTTTAATGCCAAGATTAAGTGATACAATGACGGAAGGGGTGATTGCAGGATGGCATAAAAAAGTGGGCGACACTGTAAAGAAAGGGGAAGTGTTAGCAGATATCGAAACAGATAAAGCTACCATGGAATTAGAATCTTATAAGGATGGTGTTTTATTATACCAAGGTGCGCAAAAAGGAGAGAAGATTTTAGTGAACGATTTATTGTGCATTATTGGTGCACCTGGAATGGATATTGATGCAATTGTAAAGGGATTAAAAACCAATGGATCGGCACCTGCTGCTGCGCCAGCTGCACCTGCTACTTCAGCCGCACCAGCTCCAGTTGCAACAGCAACGCCTGCAGTTTCAACTGCACAGGTTGTAAATGAGGGTCGCATTTTTGCTTCTCCATTAGCAAAGAAAATTGCACAGGAAAAAGGAATTGATTTAAAATTTGTAAAAGGTACTGGTGAGAACGGAAGAATTACCAGATCTGATTTGGAAAATTATACGCCTTCAACGGCAGCACCTGCTACAAGCGCAATTTCTACTGCTGCTAGTACAAGCTTTGTGCCAGCAGGTACAGTAAGTTTTGTGGATACGCCAGTCTCTCAAATGCGTAAAGTAATTGCGAAGCGTTTAAGTGAAAGTTTATTTACTGCGCCACATTTTTACTTGACAATGAAAATTAATATGGACGCTGCTATTAAAGCGCGTACTTTATTAAATGAAAATGCAACCACTAAGATTAGTTTTAATGATATGATTGTGAAAGCAACTGCATTGTCATTAA
>CALLKA010000064.1 GCA_938008665.1 uncultured Bacteroidota bacterium | reverse complement strand
TTAAATTGCTTTAAAGTTTCCGTACCAAATAGCGGTATTTGTTTTTCTCTTAAAGTATCTATGAAAAGAAAAAACCAGTTATTTTTTAAAACTTCCGCGCCTTTAAGAGACAATACATTGCCTTGGTTAAATCGAACAAATCCAGAATGTAATTGTTCAATATCATTCATTAAAGTCCGCTCTGCAGCTAGGTCTCTTTCAAGTATGACAATTTTATCTCCTACTTGTTGTATCACTGAAGGACCATCTTCTTTGTGAACAATAATATCATTATAAACAAACAAGGGTTCAAAATGTAAAAACTGCGCATCCTCTTTTAGGAATATTTGCAAGGAAGGTTTCACTCCCTTTAATTTAACTTGTGCCACATTGCCTAACTCAACTTTGTATTGTTTGGACAAAGGCAATAAGGTGCTTTGTAAATAACTAGGCCATGCTTCAAGTGTTATTTCATGACAGCCTGAAGGTAAAAATTGTTCTACCCAATTCACATCGTCCTTTGATTTCCAACAAAAAAACTGATGATGATATTGAAAGATAAAGTGCGATTTTGCATGATTTTCTTCCACAGGAATTATTCCATCCGGTAAATTCACATGCGCATACACCAAATATCGATCCGCTTCCTTCTCCACTTTAAATCCTGGCTGAATATTAGCAAAAACTAATTCAGCTTTTTGCAAATTAGCAGTGGTGAATGGTTTATTGTGCGGAATAAAAAAGCTAAATGGATGTTCAGATAAATCCTTCCACAACTTTTCAATTTTAGGATGTAGATATTCCTGAATATGCCCCTTGGTATCCTCAGACAAACTGGATTCATCTGCATTAATGACTGTATCCCAAATACCGCCAAAGGGTGAATTTTTATTGATATACTTTGTCAACTCTGCCGTTTGCAATTTACGTACTAACTGGAGCAACAACTTATCTTCTTCTTTAATTTCATCTGGTATGACAAACTTTGCAATATCTAACTTTTCTACTTTACCCACATAGGAAGTGCCTTGTTCATTTACTTCTCCCTTAATGACATTGAAATGAATAAAAGGATATTCCGTAGGATGATGTTGCATCACAAGCCCTAATCGCTCAATGGTTTTTTGCGGTGCCTCTTTTGGATCTTCTAATTCTTCAATATCCCAATCATTTCCTAATGGACGCTTAAATTTTACGCGACTTGGTTCCTCATTAATTTTTTTAATATTGGGATCCAATACTTTTAAAAACGGCTTCCCATCATGATATATAAATTCAAATTTATCTCTGGTATCATCCTCCAAGCTATAGCCATACAATGCCAATAGTTTATTTTTTTCACGATCCCAATTACGAATGGTTTCAAAATAATCAGCCCCTTTCAATTGAAACAACTGTAATAGCAAAACCGTTTTATGCACACACAAAGGATACTCCGTCTCAGACAAACAATCACATGAAGTATCAAAAAAACGTTCTTCATTTTTTTGAATAATCATCATATGTGTTTTGCCTGCAATATCCATTTCGGCAACTACGCGTTCATTTTCACTCGAAATAATATGTGGTCGAATGGATTTTAAAGTCACTTCTGCCTTTTCAAATGTCGGCTTTGAACAAAGCATTCGAATGGTTTTAAGATCCAAGATTTTTGCACGAAGTTGGGTATGTGTTGTTTTATAGGCAGCAGGCTTATAATCCAACAAGTTTTTATCCAACATGTCTTGTATTTGGAATAAAGCAGCTGCTTTATGTCTACACACTTCAGATAAATTATAAGGACATCCACATCTTAAGGATAGCGTGTTGGGATTTTTAAAATTCTCAATGGTTACCTTATAATAGGTACTATAGCCATCATCTTTTACCCTGCAATGGATACTTCCAATTAAAGGATCAAATTTGACCAATTCGATGTTCTTCAAAGCAAAAATCTTTTTGCCTCTACGAATGACCTCTTCGGTACCGTAACTATAAATGTGTTTAACTAAATAGGGTAATGCCATAATGATACAAATAACCCTTCAAAAAGGGCAATCTGCAAATGTACGGTTTTGCTAGCTAAATTCATCACCCAATTTCATAAAATAGCTGAATATGAGCTATTTATAGCGCATTCACCAAAGCGCCGTCTTTATAAATGGGCAAGGAAGGGGCGGTATCCTTGGAAATACAATACAACATGTCGGCCTCCAACCCATAAGCAGCCAAACGGTGCCAATGTGTGGTGGTCTTAATATATTGCGTTAAATCATCCTTATGTTGATTATACAATTGATTGGCCATAAAACTGCTGTCACAATGAATTGTAAAATGATCCTTTATTTGTTCAATGATTGCCCCTGCAAAAAGGGTATCCTCAATATTAAACCTGTTTTTCCAACCCGAACAACCTAAAATCACGGGCGCACCTTGTTGTACCAAATAATCAGCCACAGCTGAAAAATTTGGAAAGGAGCCGGTGATAATATCTTTTGCCCCTTGTTTTAATGCCATATGCAAAAGCTTAGTGCCATTGGTAGTAGTAATGACTAAAACTTTATTTTCAATAAATGACCTTGGATATTCGGAGGGAGAATTCCCATAGGACAAACCTGGAATTATTTTACCATCCCGCTCCCCTGCAGTAACTCCACCAGTTTGCTTACCCATTTCAATGCATAATTCGGGGGAATCCACTGGAATGATTTTTCTTGCACCATTATATAAGGCAGTAGCCATTGTAGAGGTTGCCCTAAATACATCAATGATGACAACAATGCTATCTTTAATTTCATACAAATTAAGCAACTGAGGAGTTAATACGGTATGTAAATTGGGTTTTATATTCTTATTCGTCATAACACCGCAAATATACAAAATGGGAGAGGCTTATACAAGCTCTTTTTTCTTAGTTAAAATTAATATTTCAGAAAGATGAATATCGGTACTGAATCGTTTGACTAAATTTTTGTCTGTATAAGATTTATTGATAAGTCGTCCTTCAACAGCAACTTCAATTCCTTTGACTAAAAATTTTTCAGCATACACTGCAAGCTTGGACCAGGCAACCAAGTTAAACCATTGGGTTTCATCCACCCACTCCCCTTTGGCATTTTTATAACGATCATTGACTGCTAGCCGTATATTTGCCAACTTTTTTGTTTCTTCAAAAATTTTAATTTCAGGATCTGCACCCAAATAGCCCATTAATTGAACTCGATTTTTAATTGCTTTCATAATACATGATGTTTTGTTAAGACGCAAAAATGCAATAACAAGCAACACATAAATCATGTATTTACACCATAAAAAACAGGTACAAATAAACCAACACCTAAATCAGACCAATGGATTATTTAAAAGGAAACTTAACCACTTTCGCTTTTACCAAAGTATTACGAATGTCAATATAAATTTCAGTATCCACTTTTGCAAAAGAAGATTGTACATAACCAAGCCCGATTCCTTTTCCCAAACTTGGGGCTTGTGTTCCAGAAGTAACGGAACCAATCTCATTCCCTGATGCATCTTTTATAATATAGTAATGACGAGGTATCCCACGATCAATCATTTCAAAACCCACTAATTTTTTATTGACGCCATTTGCTTTTTGTTCCGCCAATGCCACTGAATTCGTAAAGGGCTTTGTAAACTTTGTAATCCAACCCAAGCCCGCTTCTAAAGGACTGGTCGTATCATCAATATCATTTCCATACAAGCAAAAGCCCATTTCTAAACGCAAAGTATCACGTGCTCCTAAGCCAATGGGTTTGATACCAAATTCAGCACCTGCTTCAAATAATGCGTCCCAAATTTTATTGGCATGATCATTCAAATCTTCAAAATAAATTTCAACACCTCCTGCTCCTGTATATCCTGTTGCACTAATTAATACATTATCTATACCCAATAATTCACCTTTGGCAAAACTATAATAAGGCATATTTAATACATCCATCGAAGTAAGTTTTTGAACAATTTGCGCTGCCTTAGGACCTTGTACTGCTAACAAAGCAGTTTTAGGACTAATGTTATGCATTTCAACGCCCTTCGTATTATGTTGTACAATCCAATTCCAATCTTTTTCAATGTTAGATGCATTCACAACTAACATATACACTTTGTTTTTTTCAACACAGTATACTAATAAATCATCTACGATACCGCCTGTTGCATTTGGCAAGCAACTATATTGTGCTTTCCCATCTTCCAAAACAGATGCATCGTTACTGGTTACCCTTTGAATTAAATCCAGTGCATCCGCACCCCTTAAGATAAACTCACCCATATGACTCACATCAAAAACACCAGCAGCATTTCGAACAGCAGCATGCTCATCATTAATACCTGTATAACTAATGGGCATATTGTATCCAGCAAATGGGGCCATTTTAGCGCCTAATGCAATGTGTTTCTGGGTAAATGGGGTGTTCAAAATTTCGCTCATTTGAAATTAATTTCGACAAATATAACAAAAAAACACCCCACTTTTAAGTGAGGTGTTTATATTCAATACAGGTAACCATTAACCATTCAATTATATAATAGCGCTTACCCTGTTTTTATTGGCTTAATAATGAAAGCGGTCAAATACTGATTGCATTTCTGCAAGCTTGGACGCCACTTTATTGACTTTATTCAAATCAGGAAGCAGCGATGTATTATTCGTTAACCCTTTATTTTCCTTCTTGTCGGTCGACTTTTTTTCTAAAGCGCGATCTATTTTTTCCAACTCTTTTATCTTTTGTTCTCTTGACTTTTTTAAATCCCCTTCAAGTCGCTCTCGCTCTAATTTTAATTCGTTTAATTGATTTTCAATATCTGACATTTCAACTTTATCTTCTTCTTTGTCTTCAATGTCTGCTCGCCCAATTTTTTCTAATCCTGTGCTAGTCATTAAATAAGTTACGCCACGATCATAACTGAAAGATTCATTATCCCATTCATTATACCAATCATCATCTGAACTGATTCGATCAATGGTTTCAGTACGCATGCCACTATGATTAATACTGATATTAGTTTGCGACCAGCCTTTATTAGAGATTTTTATTCGCTTTCCAATAGGAACTGCAATTGTCATAATGATATGTTGATTTCTGAATTTATCATTTGCATTGATACCAATCCCCTTGTCTAAATAAATTAAACTGTCCTTTTGCGTAATATCAAAATTAATTTTATTCGCTAAGCTATTGGCTTCAATGACTGTTTTTCCGTTACTAAGTTTCACCACTTTCACTTGAAAACTATCCGTTGGAGATTGTACAATCCTAATCCTAAGATTTCTTACAAAAATGGTGTCTTCATCCCCATAATCAACAAACTCTGAAACTTTGAACCATTTGTCTTCATAATATTTCATTTTAGGAGTAGCAGTCAATTCTAAATAATTAACATTAGGATTTGCCAATGCAATAGATTGTTCTACCGGTGTATTATGTTTGGAAAAACTATGTCCCAAACTACTGCCAAAATAAAATAGCATGACCCAACCCAGTATCCATAAGGCCCAAAAGCTAGATCTAATCCAAATATTAGCTCTTTTAAACCCAGCAATTTTACGAATTACCGCAGTAACAATTCCAATGACAGGCACCCAAATAAATAATAATATTGCGCCAAATGCTGCCCAGCTTTGCGCGCCTTCTTCCAATAAAAACTTTTTTAATGGGTATACAGCTGTTGCAGCAGCACCTATGCCAAATAATGCAGCTAATAAAGAAACTCCAACAATTGCTAAAATAAAATAAACAAACGCTTTAATGCTAATAGTAATCGCTCTGGCAATAAAATACAAACAGCCTTTACTTTCTCTGTACACCGTGTTGGAAGCATTATCATCCGCTATTCCATTTCTTCGCTCATTGCGACGTTCATTCCGATCCTCGGTTCTTTGTTGTCTGCGTTCTGTTCTTGATTTTTTATAAAATTCACTTCCCCAACCTTCCGCTCTTTTTGCAAAACCTTCCATATCATTTTGGATGGTATTCTTAATGCTATTGATATCTACTTTTTCTCCTACCATTTCTAATTTATCGGCACTCGTTCTGGCTTCTGGTAATACTAGCCATAATACAATGTATACAAAAACAGCTCCTGGACTGAAAGTGATATCTAAAAAATTAGGGAAATCGGGGAATTCCCAAAATTGAAACAAATGAATATGTCTAAAATTTGCAACGAAGCGAATAAATGGAATCAAAAATAAAATTCTGATGATCCACACTTGAATACCAAAATATTTGGCTAATCCCGCACTCACACCACCTATAATTTTATGATCAATATCTCTGAACAAACGCTTACGTGGACCACCCACTTCTTTTACGGATGAACTTGGTACTGCAATCCATAAAATTAAATACCCTAAAATGTTCACGCCAATTAAAAATATCCAAAGGATTCTAACTAACAAAGGTTCTAATCCAAAATAATTTGCAATACCACTACAAACCCCACCCAATACTTTATTTTGTTCATCACGGTATAATCTCTTTTGCTTTGGACCATAATTATCACCATCCGTATAACTCGTATTTTGTTGGCGGCTATCGCTGCTATAACTTGAATCTGCAGAAGCTGAAGCAGTAGATTGTTCAAAACCATCCTGTGCTTCAAAATCAGCAGGACGGCCAATACTAGTAATAATTAAATTCATATGCTCCTGTGTAATACAAGGTGTTCCTTTTTTTAAACGCTCATCGCATAATTCTGCAATTCTACATTCGATATCATTGATAATTTCATCGCATCCTTCTTCGTTGACAAAATAAGTTCGCAAACTATCTATATATTGTTTTAATAAGTCATAGGCCAACTCCTCAATAGGAAGTATACGACCTTGAAAATTGATATTGATTACTTTGTTCATAGTATTATAATTTAAGAAACTTGGTTAGGTTCTGATGAAGTAATGGTGTCGTTTTTTTGAATGAGTGCTTGTACAGAACCTGCCATTTCATTCCAGGTATTTAATAAAGTAGCAAATGCAGCTTTGCCTTCCTCAGTCATCACAAAATATTTCCTTGGTGGACCTGTGACACTTTCCACCCAACGATAATTTAATAATCCTGCATTTTTTAAACGTGTCAATAATGGGTACAAGGTTCCTTCAAGTATATGCAAATTGGCCTGTTTCATTTTCTCAACAATATCACTTGGATAAACCTCGCCTTGTTGAATGATGGACAATATGCAAAACTCCAAAACGCCCTTGCGCATTTGACTTTGTGTGTTTTGAATATCCATAACTTTCTGTTTGAAGCACAAAACTATGAAATTTTATAGTACTATGCAATACATAGTACTATAATAAATCAAAATAAAATATTAAATATTTGATAATCAACTAATTACAAAAATATAAAATGGTTAAACGTTCCTAGAAAATGATAAATGGTAGATTAATACACCACTAATTCATAAAAATCCTCCGGTTTCAAGTATTGTTCCGCCAAGGTTTTTAGCTGTTCTGGCTGAATAGATTTGACAACATCAATGGTATTATAAAAGTAGGCATCGTTTAAATCATTTAAGATATAGGTTTTCCATCTAGCAATAATTTGAAAGGGCCCATCCAAATCGCCCAACAATCCACCCAACATATAATTTTTAACCAATTTTAGTTCGTCTTCACTCACCAATTCTTCTCTCAATATTTTCATTTCCTTATATACTTCTTCCATCGTTGGTTTACATACATCCTTACCTGCATCCGTACTTATCATCCAAGCACATTGCTGCACGTGATTCTGTAAATAACTATGTATGCCATAGGTGTAACCTTTATCTTCTCTAATATTGCGCATTAAACGAGAGCCAAAAAATCCGCCAAAAATATTATTCAACACCTGTGTCGGTGCAAAATCGGGATGATGGCGATTAGGAAAATGTCGTGCAATACGAATAGATCCTTGTACCGATGATGCATCATTCACCACACTGTACTGCTTTTGTGCAGCGGAAACAATAGGATGTATAACATTGGTAATTACTTTTTTATTTAATGGCAACTGACCAATATGTTTATTTAATAATTCCTGCATATCGCTTGGAAATTTGCCTGCCATAAAAATAATACACTTGCCATGCTTATAATAAGTATCATAAAAAGCAGACAAATCGGCTAAAGTAACATTTTTATAATCTTCCTGCATCGCGTATTTACCATAAGGATGATTAATACCAAATAAATATTCATCAATAAATCGATTCGCAATAAAATCACTCTTTTTTAAATTAAGTGATAGTCGTTGAATTAAATTTTGCTGATATATTTGTAATTCTTTTTCAGGAAAATTAGCCTCGGATATTAATTCACTCACTACCGGAATCACTTCCTTAAAATATTTCGTCAAACAATGTAAAGCAATAGTTGCCGTTTCATTGTAACAGTTTCTGCTTAAATGCGCACCATAAAATTCAAAGGCTTCATTAATTTCAAACGCATTTTTTTTCGTTGTTCCATTTTTTAATAAAAAATTAGTAGCAGCTGCTACCCAGTTTTTATCCTCATAGGAATTACCAGCAAAAAATACCATATCCATGAGCATCACCGGTTCTGCGCCTCCTTCATAAGTATATACTTCCACTTGGTTGTCTAAAACAAAGTGCTGGTATGGTTTTAACTTAATGTCAAAATCAATAGCATCTTTAATTACAGGAGCCATTTGTCGATCTAATGCCATGATTTTATGATTTACTGTAATAATATAAAGTATTGCGGTTGGTGTCCTGAAAAATTTGTTGTGCTGTTTGTTGAATTAATTCAGGTGTAACTTTTTGGTATTTCACCAACTCCTGATTCATCAAATTCGCATCACCTAATAATTCATAATACGCCAAACTATGTGCCCTATTCATGATGCTCATATCTTCAAAACAAATTAAACTTTCAGTTTTGTTAATTACTTTTTGAACTTCATGGGTCGGCATCATCGTGTTTTTAATTAATTCAATTTCATCCAACACTGCTTTTTCAGCAACCGACATGGTAATTCCTTTCACCAACTTTCCTTCAATCACGACTAAGCCTGGATCAATGGTGCCAAAATGATAACAATCAATAGAAGAAAATATTTGTTTCACTTTTATTAATTGTTCATATAATCTTGAAGTGGCACCGCCACCAATCACATCGGTCATTAAATCAGTTGCGTGATAGTTTTCATCCAAACGTCCGCCCATATGCCAGGTCATCATTAACATATCTAAGGGGACATCTGCACGTACATCTTGGAACCTGCTTTTTTGTTGCACTGGTTCCATTGGTAAGTTTCGTTCATAAGCATCGCCTGAAGCGATTGGGCCAAACCATTTTTCAGCCAATTGCTTTACTTGTTCCGTGGTCACATTTCCAGTGACAACTAATATAGCGTTGTTGGGACGATAAAATTTAAAGAAGAAATCCTTTACATCTTGCATTTTTGCTTGCTCCACGTGTTCAAGCGATGCCCCAATGGTCATCCAGCGATAAGGATGATTGGTATAGGCTAACGTCCGCATTTTGTGCCAAGCATCCCCATAAGGTTTATTGATATAATGTTCTTTGAATTCCTCACAAACTACCTTACGTTGCACTTCCAAACTTTTTTCGCTAAAAGCAAGCGACAACATACGATCACTTTCCAACCAAAAAGCAGTCTCAATATTTTCAGCCGGAATTTGACAATAATAATTCGTTAAATCGTTGGTCGTATAGGCATTGTTTTCACCTCCTGCTCTTTGCAAAGGTTCATCGTAGATAGGAATATTAATACTTCCGCCAAACATCAGATGCTCAAATAAATGGGCAAACCCTGTTTTATGCGGGTCCTCATCTTTTGCGCCCACATTGTATAGCACATTTACCACTGCCATGGGCGTGCTGGTATCCTGATGAACAATAACTTTTAGGCCATTGTCAAGTTCAAATTTGTCAAATTGTATCATAAAGAGTACGAAATTACTTAATAAGTACAATAGTTCCTTTTCTAATACCTATTCCAGAACTTTATTTTAAATACCCCACTTTGTTGAACGAGCAGACAATAAATTAGGGAAAAAGTGGGATTTTAATACAACCCGTTTATTTTATGCTGTAACTTTGTAGCTCATTAATAGAATGGATATGAACTTAGAAACACTGTACCAACGCGCCTTGAACTTTGAACATTTGACTAAAGAAGAAGGCATGTTTTTATTTGAAAATGCGCCACTGAATGAACTAAGTCATATTGCGAATGAATTAAGAAAAAAGCAGGTACCTCATGGAAAAGTAACTTGGCAAATTGAT
>CALLKA010000063.1 GCA_938008665.1 uncultured Bacteroidota bacterium | reverse complement strand
GAAATTAAAAATCCAACCAAGAATATACCTAGAAGTATGTTCATTTCTATCACTGGTATCTCCATTTTATACTTGGCGATGAATGTAAGTGTAGCAAGTGTATTGCCATTTGACACCATCGTAAATAGCAAATTTGTAGTGAGTGATTATATCAAAACCTTATACGGACAAAATGCAGGCGCGATTGCCACTGTACTCATTTTAATGGTTGCCTTTGCTTCTGTTTTCTCAGCCACACTTGGTTATAGCAGAATTCCTTATGCTGCTGCTCAGGATAAATCATTCTTTTCATTTTTCGCTCAACTACATCCTAAACTGCATTTCCCGCATCGTTCCTTATTGGTATTAGGTGGTATTGCATTTGTATTTAGTTTGCTCTTTAGATTAAAGGAAGTGATTGATGGTATATTAGCCATGCGAATCATGATTCAATTTATTGGTCAAGCAATTGGCTTATTGATTTTATACAAAAGAAAAGGAACTGGATTTTTCCCATGGAAAATGCCCTTCTTCCCTATCCCTTTGTTCATAGCTATCCTAATTTGGGCTGCCATTTTTTATTCTACTGGGCCAAAAATGATGCTGAGCGGATTGATTGTAACTGGATTAGGCTTAATCGCTTTTGCGCTTGCCACTCGATTTGGATGGATTAACAAAGCTAGTGAGGAGTAATCCCATTACGATGCCTACAATCAGTCCGACCTTTACATTTTTGAGCATCCAACCAATGCCAAGGCCAATCACCAATAGCATAAAGAAACTAATTTTTCTACGTTGCTTCATGACTTATTGATTTTTTGGAAGCGATAATAAATTGGCAAATAATTTATAGGCACCAGGATTACCTGCAGGTAATTGTCTAAATAAAGCTAAACTTACATAAGCAAAATTTCCTTTTCCAAAAGGTGCAATCAATAAACTTCCCTGACTTGGTGCTTCACCAGCATCACTCATTTGTAAAGGCAATTGAAAATGAGGATCTATATTTTCGGCCTGATAAGTACTTCTTTCCTGAACCCAGTTGTCGAAGTCTGTTGAAGTGATTTTATTTGGGAAATTCAATACTGTATGATTTGGTAAAACAAATGTGACATTGGCATGCTCCTCCGTCACACGCTTACCTGAATTAACAGTAAAAGGATAAGGCCCCATTTTAATGTTTTGAGTTCCCACTTGATTGCTTTTAATATATTGTACAATCAAATTCCCTCCATGAGCGATGTAGTCATTTAAAATTGCTTGCTTGTCCGATAAGTAAGGATACATATTAAAAGCACGAATACCCACTACTATTGCATCTAATCCGTTTAAATGAGCTGGGTTTAAGTCCGACTCTTTAAGATACACTACATCATAACCCAATTGTTCTAATGCTTCTGGAATAGCATCCCCTGCACCATCAATATACCCCACTTTTTGACCTTGCTTTTTGATATCCACTTTCACCACCTGAATACTTGCTTGTTGAAAATAAGTTTGAGCAGGTATATGATCATATTGAATTGTTTTATGAAAGATCCCTTCATCAAACTTTGGTGATGGAGCAGTACTTGATGTAGGCACTAAAACAACCGATTTTACAGGTGCTACTTCTTTTTTAGGCAAAACCACTATCGGTTGATACACTTCTCCCTTTGTTAAATCCAAATATTTATATTGTACAGGATAGCGTTTTTCAAATGGCTGCCCAGCAATTGTGTATTTGAATAAAACAGAAAAAGCTGGTTCGTTTTCTGCTTTTCCAATCATAGTTTGATCTTGCACAACGAACATCCCTTCGGTCTTTGGGTTCACTAACCAATATGGCTGTGAAATAGGTTGCGAAGCAGGTACTTTAAAAGAAAAAGTAAATTGCTGATTCTGATTGGATAATAAATTTGATTGAACTAGGGTGTCAATGATTGAAACTTGGTTGGATAACAATTCTATTTTACCCAAACTTGAAGGCAGATTCGCTCTTTGATTGACCAATACTTGAATGGTAAGATCTGACTCAGGAGTTACTTGTTGTTTGGTGGTGGTTGCTTCTACCAATAAGCCAGCAGCAGACTCTATTGCAGATTGAATAAGATTGAGTTGGTATTCCCTCCAATGACTTTGAGGTAACCGATTTACTTGTTGATACAATTCAACTAAACCTGGAACTATTGTAGCAGGTTGATCGACTTTGAAGGCACTTATAATTTGCTGGATTTTAGTTTGAATTTTTGGGGCATTTAGTCTTGACCAATTGGTCACTATACCATCCATGATATCCAACTTTGCCGTGTCTCCATTTAGGTGTTGAAAAAACTCAAAATAAGATCCCCTTCTTCTCGGCCTTCCTTCTCCTTGGCTTTTATGCATCGTCCTTGCTTCTGCACCAATCTCCCCATAACTTTTACCAAGTACTGGATTATATCCACCCACTTCTAATTTAAGTTGATTGTCGTTTGTAGTGTTGACAGTGCCAAAATTAAAGGTGTTCCATAAAATACGTTTTGCTTTCCAAGGCTGTACACCATATTTAAATTGTTCCGGAAACTGAGT
>CALLKA010000062.1 GCA_938008665.1 uncultured Bacteroidota bacterium | reverse complement strand
TATCAATGAAAAAGGAATTATAAAAGTAGCGATTGAAGCCATTGGATATTCAAAAACCACACCAAAAACATAGGAAATCCTTAATCTATAAAATATTTCAATAATTCATCATTTAGAACTAAATTTGTATAAATATTAACTATTTAATACTATGAAAAAAATACTATTTTCTCTAATCATCCTAGCTTTTGCGGGTAACGTTTCTGCGCAAACAGGTGAAAATGTGAAAAAACCATCTATTGCCTTAAAAGTATCCGCCTTTGATTTTACCACTGCAAGAGCAATTCAAGTGAATACGCTAGGCGCAGTCTTGAATAATAAGTCTTGGGAAAAATTAAGTAATTCAACAAAAAGTATTGGAGTTCAATATTTTAAGGGTGTCACACCAAAAATGGATTTCATGGTGAATTTGGATTTTGCTTCCTTGTCTTATCCCTTTTATGCTTCTTCACTTATTCAAAGAACTAGGGGTACTGGTAGCGGTGCTACAACAGAAGATTTTTATGCAGCTGCAGATGCAGGTCTTAACTTTAAAATGTTGTCTGACGATCATAAAGTGGTGCCTTATTTATCAGCTGGTATTGGCGTTGGTAAATTTAGATCAAGTTACATGGCATATGCCCCAGTGGGTGCTGGTATTCAAATTAAAGCAAATCACGGGTCATTTATAAATATCTTAAGTACATTCAGAGCTGAAATGTCTTCTTTAACTAAAACGCATTTCAATCATGGCGTTAGTTACTCAATGCCTTTAAAATTAAAGGAGAAAAAGCCGGTTGTTTTACCTCCGCCACCGCCACCAGCTGATACTGATAATGATGGTGTAATTGATGCAAATGACAAATGTCCAACAGTTGCAGGTTTGGCAAAATATGCAGGATGTCCAATTCCTGATACAGATAAAGATGGTGTGAATGATGAGCAAGACAAATGTCCAACTGTTGCAGGTTTAGCTAAATATGCAGGATGTCCAATTCCAGATACAGATAAGGATGGCATTAATGATGAGCAAGACAAATGTCCAACTGTTGCAGGTTTAAGCCGTTACAATGGATGTCCAATTCCTGATACCGATAAAGATGGAGTTAATGATGAAGTAGATGCTTGTCCTACTGAGGCAGGAATTAGTGCAAATCATGGTTGTCCTGATGTTCAACCTATTTTAACACAAGCAGCTTCAAATTTGAAATTTGCAATTGGTAAATCATATTTATCTTCTAAGCAATTAGCTAATTTAGATGCTGTTGTTGCAGTACTTGCTAAATATACAAATGTGAGTCTTGCGATTGGCGGTCATACAGATAACACTGGCGCTGAAAAATTAAATTCTAAATTATCTATCAATAGAGCAAAGGTAGTTGCTAAATATTTAGCTAAGAAAGGAGTAGATGCAAAGCGTATCTCTACAAGCGGTTTCGGTTTTGCAAATCCTGCTGCTGATAATAAAACAAAAGTGGGTAGAGCTCAAAATAGAAGAGCTGAATTAACTGCTGTTTATAACTAATTGAATTAGAAAAAAGTTCTGATATAAAAAGATGCCTCCGAATTTCGGGGGCATCTTTTTTTTGTGGTTGATTAGCCAACTAACATTTGAATTTAATTTGGATCTATGTCAATAACTATTTGTACCGATTTGTAACGGGGGTGTACTTGTATTAATCTAATAAAATGAAGCAATTGTTGTTTGGCTAATTTAAGCTGTTGTGGCTGCTTTGAAATTTTGATGGACAATTCCCAAATATATTTATTTCGGACTCTATTGATGTTGGGCTGTGCAGGGCCTAATACTGTTTTCTGTATATCAGGGCCTAAGGATTGAAAGAAATGCAATGCAGCTTCTTCAGCAATATTATTATCCGGATGTTTAAATAATATGCTCATTAATCGACTAAATGGAGGATAAGCAAAGTGCTTTCTGTTTTGAATTTCAAATTCATAAAAAGCAAAATAGTCATGGCCCTTTACATATTGCACAATGGGGTGTTGTGTTTGGCTTACTTGAATAATCACTTTACCAAGGTCGTTTTTTCGTCCAGCCCTTCCACTGACTTGCTCCATCATTTGAAATGCGCGTTCATTGACACGATAATGATTAAAATTAAGTAAGCTATCCGCATCTACGATGCCCACCAAATCTACATTTTCAAAATCAAGTCCTTTCACTACCATTTGTGTTCCCACTAAAATGTCAATTTGTTTTTGTTCAAATTGTTGAATCAAATGATCATGCTCATTTTTACCTTTCACATTATCGTAATCCATTCTTGCAACTTGAACACCCGGTAAGGATAGGGTTAATTTTTCTTCTATTTGTTCCGTTCCAAAGCTTTTTTGTTTGAAGCTATTTTTTCCACAGGCTTCACAAGTATTTACAATGGGATATCCTGTTCCACAATAGTGGCAGGAAAGCATATTTTTTGCTTTGTGATACGTAAGGGTAACATCACAGTGTTTGCAATGGGGAATCCAGCCACAGGTTTCACAAATAAAATAGGGGGCATATCCTCTTCGATTCTGAAATAAAATAACTTGCTTTTTATTTTCAATCGTTTTTTTAATTTCAGCTAAAAGCACTGGCGTTAAAATTGCACTATTGGCTGGTTGCTTCTTGGTATCGACCAATTCAATTTTTGGTAAACTTGCCTGACTAAATCTTTCATTTAAGTAGGTATAACCAAACTTTTTATTTTTTGCATTATAATAGGTCTCTACGGAAGGCGTGGCTGAACCTAAAACCACTTTTGCATTTAATTGATTTGCGTAATAAATGGCGGTGTCCCTTGCTTGGTATCTAGGTGCCGGCTCCTGCTGTTTATAAGAAGGGTCATGTTCTTCATCAATAACAATCAGTGACAAGTTTTTGTAAGGCAAAAACAAGGCTGATCTTGCACCCAGTACAATTTTTATTTCACCCGACTTTACCTTGTTCCATATTTCAACGCGTTCGTTAGGATTAAATTTTGAATGATATATGGCGACGCTTCCTCCAAAGTATTGTTTTAACCTGCGAATCATTTGTGCAGTAAGGGCAATTTCAGGAAGCATATATAATGCTTGCTTACCTTGTTTGATTATTTCATTGATGAGCGATACATAAATTTGTGTTTTACCACTTCCAGTAATGCCATGTAACAAACTTACATTCTGTGTTTCAAGTTGTGTTTGTATATCCAGTAATGCATTTGTTTGGGATGGCGTAAGCGCATGAAAATGAATATCGCCTTTGGAATGATCTACAGCTAATCGGTCAATTTTCCTTTTTTCTGTTACTAAAACCCCTTTTTCAATGAGTGCTTTTAATTGTGCATGCGATGCATTTGCTTTTGCTAAAATTGCTTTTTGCGAAACTTCGCCTTCTGTTTTTTGGAAGTGCAAAAATGATAATAATAAATCTAATTGCTTTGGCGCTCTAGACCAATTATTTAATAGTTTTTCTAAAGCGGCTTCGGTTCTATAATCTGTATGAAGTGTAATGTATATTTCCGATTTGATAGTGAATTTGTCGCGCATGGTTTCTTGTACGATACAAATTCCTTTTTGAATCAGCTTATTTATAACAGGGTAGACCGACTTTTTATTTAATAGTTTTTGAATTTCAATTAAGCTTAACTCTTTTTTTATTTCAAGGGCTTCGCTTATAATGTATTCCGAATCGCTCAAGTTTTTTATATCAATATTTGCATCTTCTTGTAAAATGAAAATACTTTCGCTTGAAATTTTTAAGTGACTTGGAATAGCGGCTTGCATTACTTCGCCTTCGGAACACATGTAATATTCCGCCATCCATTCCCAAAGCTTTAATTGGTGTTCATAAACGATGGGTTCTTCATCTAATATATCAATAATGGGTTTTGGATTAAAGCCATCTGGTTTTACGTCGATTATTTTTTTAATGATACCAGCATATCTTTTATTAGCACCTAACATCACCTCTACACGCATGCCAATCATGACGTCGGACTCCATGGATGGTGGTATCATCCAGGTATAGTTTTTTGGGAGCGATAAGGGTATGATAATTTCTGCGTACATAAGGGTCGATTACAAAAATACGCTATGCAGGTGGATAGTTTCTATATCTTCTTAAGCCTTGTTCCATTAAATTAAAAACTTTATGTTTCAGCTCCTCCACTTGGTCAAGGGTATAGCCATCCACTTGTATAGTTTCTAAATAAACCACCCTGCTAATGCCAGGGGTGAGGGTTAAAACACTATTAAAATGCATTCTTTCGACGGTATCCACTAATAAAACAGGTTGAATAGGTACTTTCAATTCAATGGCTAATTTAAAGGCGCCATTATAAAATGATTTTAATGGATACTGGTCAGTCATGCTAAATGTACCTTCAGGAAAAATAAATATGGAGGTTTTATTTAGTAATGCTTTTTTTAAGTTGCGTAAACTTTCGGCCCGCTTATCAGGGTTACTTCGATCAACCATAATCACAGCTTCACGATAAATCCAACCGAAGATGGGAATTTTTGAAGATTCAAATTTACCCAAGGGTTTAATGGGTTGGTGCTTTAATTGAACGATGGGCGGAATATCCATATAGGAATTATGGTTACCAACAAATATATGTGCTTGGTTAAACTGATGAGGCGCTTCATAAATTTCTTGGTGCTTAACCCCTAAAAAAAAGTATAGTACTTGAGACCAATACCTGCATATTTTATAAATCCGATGACTCAATTTTTCCCTGCCAAAAGGAAGTATCAACGCCATGGCGATGACTGAAAATATGGTTAATAAGGCAAATATAAGAATTGCGTAAAAACAGTAAATGAGCTGAAGGAGTCGTGTGGCTTTTTTCATTGGTGCCACTAATATAATAAAAAAGGCCCGAATAGAAATTCAGGCCGTACGATTGCTTGCTTAAAAACCTAAAAAACTAAAATTTATATACTGCAGCTATAATAAAACTGGTATTACTACCAGTGGCAATATTATCGCTGTTAAAGTATAAATTATCTTTTGCATTATCCAGTCTTAGTTCTGGGATAATGGTTAATTTTTTTATTTTATAATTCATAGATAAGGTATTCGCAAAAATGGACGTGCCAAATGCGCCTGCAGAAAGTGCACTTTTATCATCAAAAATTTCAGATCTTAAGGTGAAACCTATTTTGCTAGATGGGTCATAGTTTACATATACTGCGTTACTTTTCCAGTTGGAGCGAGCGCCATCTTTAGCACTATAAATGGTTCCATCATAATTAATTGCAAATTGGCTTGATAGTGTATTATTTATCACAACGTCAAATTGAGAAAAGCTAGTGCTTCCTCCGGTGTTTCCGCCTTGGTAGTTGGCGTAAATAGTTGTTTTATCCTCAAATAACTTGGTACTAAATTGGGCAATCAATACTTTATTGGAGGAGCTTGTTGTCACATAGTCAGTAGGGTTGGCAACACCAATCATAAAACTTGATTTTCCTGATAAAGCATACTCCGCTTTTACTCCAGTATGGAAAAATGGTCCATAAGAAAATCCATAGGACATACTGTAGTTTCTATTTAATGGTGCATCTAATAGCTCATAGCCCACATGGGTTGCCCATTTACCTGCGGTTATTTTAAATTTTTCAGTAAGGTTGTAGGACACATATGCTTGTTTTAAATAAGCCAAAAATCCGTTATCATTATAGGAGAATTCTTCTGCTCTTTTTCCAAGGCCAAGGTCAGCTGTAGCTGCAAATTTTCCTATACTTTGATCCACTTTTAAACTAGCCATACCTAGGGCTAGTTTTTTATTTGAATTTGTAAAACTGGTTAAATTATTAGTAACGCCTGAAGGAGCTGAAAAGCTATTTCTGAAGTAAGCGTCTATAGACCCACTTGTGACGATGCTATATTTAGGGGAAGTTGAATCTGATTGAGCGAAACTGCTATTAAAAATTGAAAATAGGATTGCAATTAATGAAATTTTTTTTATCATTGTAATAGATTTTAATTTTATGATGGGTACAGCAGATGGGCTTTTCTCAGAAGCTAATCACCGCTGTACCTATTTTAATTTATGATTTTAAAGGGTTTCTGCCATATTTTTCATCGTGTTGTGAAGCATCTAATCCTAATTCTTCATCTTCTTCCGTTACACGCAAAGGCATAATAGTAGCAATGAACTTGAATATTACAAAGGATACAGAAAAGCTATAAGCAACCACAATTAACATTGCTTTCAATTGTACTAAGAAGAAAGCCGGATTACCATAAAACAAACCGTCATTTCCTGCTGCGTTCACGCCTTTGGATGCAAAAATACCAGTCATTAACATACCGACCATTCCACCAATTCCATGACAAGGAAATACATCCAAAGTGTCATCAACTCTAGATAATTTAAAGGCATGACTCGCTACATTTGAAATTATAGCAGCCACCAATCCAATAAAAATACTTTGTGGAATTCCTACAAAACCAGCAGCTGGGGTGATAGCAACTAATCCAACAACTGCACCAATACAAAATCCAAGTACAGATGGTTTTTTACCTTTTAATACATCAAAAAACATCCAAGCCAATCCAGCTGCTGCTGCTGCAGTGTTCGTTGTTGCAAATGCATTCACTGAAAGTGCGTTGGCTCCTAATGCAGAACCTGCATTAAATCCAAACCAACCAAACCAAAGTAAACCGGTTCCAATTAATACATACGGAATATTCGCTGGGGGAATTTCTTGTTGTTCTAATTTTGAGCGACGAGATTTTAAAACAATGGCGCCTGCTAATGCTGCACAGCCTGCACTAATATGAACTACAGTTCCGCCTGCAAAATCCAATGCGCCCATTTTTAATAAAAATCCTTGTGGGTGCCATGACCAATGCGCTAATGGTGCATATACTAAAATGATAAATAAAATAATAAATAAAGCATAGGAAGTAAACTTGATCCTTTCTGCAACAGCGCCTACCACCAAGCCTGGTGTGATGATAGCAAACATCAATTGAAATAATGCAAACAACAATAATGGAATAGTCATTGCGGATCCGCCTTGCAAAGTTGGAGCGCCATCAACTACCCCTTTAAAAAATAGGTGCGTCATTGGATTTCCAATAATACCATTGATACTTTCACCAAAACATAAGCTATAACCAAAGCTTACCCATATGACAGAAACAATACCTGCGGACACCATACTTTTGATCATGGTAGAAATAATGTTTTTACGATGCACCATTCCGCCATAGAAAAAGGCGAGACCCGGTGTCATGATAAACACTAGGGCGGTGGCAACTAAAATCCATGCGATATCAGCTGCGCTATATTCACCCGCAAAACTTGGAAGCTGTGGGACAAATAAGGCGAATACTGCAACAATCAGTAATAGAACGAAGGGAGTAAATTTTTGTACTACTGGGTTTTTCATTTGTGGTAGGTTTAGTATTAAAAAAATAAATATATGATGTTAATAGGTTAAAAGTAATAAAAAAAAGCAGAATTTTTTTAATAAAAATCAAAATTTAGATAATATTTCAGTTTTAAATATTGAAAATCTTGTTGGCGGCGTTTATATTATTAAAATTATAAACGAGAAAATA
>CALLKA010000061.1 GCA_938008665.1 uncultured Bacteroidota bacterium | reverse complement strand
GTCATAGTAAATTTTATAGTCATGTATAAATCAAATCCATTGCTGAATTCAAGGTTAAACCGATTTATTGATTTCATCTAAATCAACAAATATTATATATATTTAAACAGATTATAAAATGCGGGTAACCCCTAAGAGGTTTATTATGAAAAATAGAATAAAAGTCATTTCCCTGTTGGTATTGTTATTACAATATTCAAATATGCAAGCGCAGAATTGGGCACCAGTTCCAGGTCAAATAATGACAAAATGGGCCAATGCGGTTACCCCAGAAAATGTTTGGAAGGAATATCCAAGGCCACAATTGGTTCGTAGGGATTGGCTTAATTTAAATGGGTTATGGGATTTTGAAATTACAGATCGAGATACCAATAAAAATAATATTGCGTATGCTCGAAAAATTTTAGTTCCATTTTGTGTTGAGTCAGCACTATCAGGAATTAAAGAAACGATTACGGGCAAGCAGCAAATGATGTATCGACGTTTTTTTACCATTCCTTCCAAGTGGCATCAAAAAAAAATAGTACTGCATTTTGAAGCCGTTGATTATGAAACCAAACTGTGGGTGGATGGAAAATATGTCGGAATGCATAAAGGCGGATATGATCATTTTCAATTTGATATTACTGGTTTTTTAAATGAGGCTGAAAAACATGAGATCAAATTAGTGGTTTGGGATCCTACCAATGAAGGGTCACAACCCATTGGTAAACAAGCATTGCCTGCCATCAGGAATATAACAAAGTACACCGCTACTAGTGGCATCTGGCAAACCGTATGGATGGAGCCAATTAATGAGGTAGCGATTGAAAGTATAAAGATCATTCCCAATATTGATAACGCAACTGTTTCATTGCAAACAATTATGATGGGTGTAACGCAAGGAGCAGCTATAAAAATTCAAGCATTTGATCATGGCAAGGAGGTGGCTAATATAATGACTTCAGTGGGGGACCTTATAACTTTAAAATTAAAACAGCCAAAGTTGTGGAGCCCTACAACTCCTTTTTTATATGATTTAAAATTGAGTTTAATCAAGGAGGGGAAAGTAGTGGATGAGGTAAGTAGTTATTTTGGTATGCGTAAAATTTCAATGGCGCGAGATAATGAAGGGTATATGCGCATTTTTTTAAACAATGAAATCATTTACCAGCTTGGGCCATTAGACCAAGGGTATTGGCCAGATGGCATTTTAACCCCTGCATCAGATGAAGCCTTGCGCTATGATATTGCCTATTTAAAAAAGATAGGTGCAAATATGGATCGTATGCACATGAAAGTACAACCTGAAAGGTGGTATTATCACTGTGATCAATTAGGTATATTAGTATGGCAGGATATGGTGAGTCCAACAAAATTTATTGATACAAAAAGTAACAAGAATCCTAGTGATTTTGAACTAGAACATAATTTAATCGTTGATCAATTGTATAATCATCCATCTATTATTCAATGGGTTTTATTTAATGAAAGTTGGGGTCAATATGATACCGAAAGATTAACTGCTGCTTTAAAAGCCAAGGATTCTAGTAGATTAGTCATTAATGCGAGTGGATGGAATGATAAGTTGGTAGGAGATATTCGAGATTTTCATGATTATACAATTCATCCAGCGGTTGCTTTGGTCAATAAAAATTATGATCGAGCCCAGGTTTTAGGAGAAGCAGGAGGTTTTGATTTATTGATTCCTGGTCATTTATGGACCCCTGAATTAAAAACAGAAACTAAATTAAAAACCGATTGGACCCTTGACTTTAAAAAAGGTGTTGTTAAATCAACGGATGAATTAATAGAAAAATATAAAATTTTATTTAATGATTTATTTCAACTTAAAAAGTATGGATTAAATGCAGTGGTATATACACAAATAAGTGATGTAGAAGATGAAATTAGTGGTTGGATGACCTATGATCGAAAAGTAAGTAAGCTTCCAGAAGCCACTTTTGCTGATTTGCATCAACAATTTTTTAAGCCGACGCAATCTGGTTCATTCATTTTACCACTTTCAATGAATGAACCGCAACAATGGAAATATAGTTTTACAATACCTTCTAATGATTGGATTAAAAATTCGACTAACGCCAATTTCAAATTAGGAATGGCGCCCTTTGGTACTGAAAATACATATAGACCTAAAGTAAATACTTCCTGGAATACAAATACTTTGTTTTTAAATAAGGAGTTTACTTTATCATCATTGCCTTCAAATTTGTCATTGGTGGCTTGTAATACAGGTATGACCGAAGTATATATTAATGGAGAATATGTTATGCAGTTCAATAATTTTTTAAAGAATGATCCCGAGGTAAAAATTAGTGAAACCTTACTTACAGATAAAGCGATGCAATTGCTTAAACTTGGCGTGAATCAAATTTCGCTTAAGTTTAATTTTCCATCCGTTGGAAAGCCAGTGTACTATTTTGATTTTGGGATAAAGGCTTACTAATTTAGGATGGTGCTTTCACTGCGTTCAAGCGCAGCTTATTCAACAATCTCTGGATGGCGCTTTCACTGCGTTCAAGCGCAGCCTCTCGTATTGGGCTTACCCAAAGCCCTTTAAAAACATCAGCTTCGCTGATGTTTTTGCTTTTGCATTCTCATCGCCGCATTAAAGCAAGCTTTATGCGTCTCTGTGAATGCAAAAGCCCCACGATTTCTCGTGGGGCTTTGTGACCGCGTTAGGATTCAAACCTAAAACCCCCTCATCCGTAGTGAGGTACTCTATTCAGTTGAGCTACGCAGCCATTTCCCTAGTTATAGGGGGTGCAAATATATTTGAAATACCTCATTCCCCCAAGGAAAAATTCATTTATTGGCACTAAATCTTAATAATGCCAACGCACAAATGCCTCAATAGCAGCATATTTGGTCAATCCAAGGCGAGCATAGATATCTGCGGTATTGGCATTGCGAATTTCTGCCCTTTGCCAAAATTCCCTTGCATCTGTACCTTGGAAGGGTACACTGTCCTTTTGGGATTGATGTATGAATATACCAAAACGCTTTTTTAGTACCTGATCGGGGCTCATTGGAAGGGCCATTTCAATTTCTGCAATATCCCATTCCTGCCATGCACCCTTATATAACCAAACCCAGCAATCTTTAATCCATTCTGCGCCAGATGCCTTAAGTCGGCGTAAACTTTCAAATATAATCTCTAAACAAACTTTATGGGTGCCATGTGGGTCAGCTAAATCACCTGCACAATAAATTTGATGTGGTTGTAATTTATTTAAATAGTCCATGGTGATTTTAATGTCTAATTCACTCATTGGCTTTTTTTCAATAGCGCCTGTTTCGTAAAAAGGCAAATCTAAAAAATGGTAGTTCTCATCTTTTAAGCCAACATAGCGACAAGTTGCTTTTGCTTCACAGCGACGAATTAGTCCTTTGATCGCCCTAATTTCTGCAGTATCAATATGGTCTGATTTTTTATTTGCTAAATAAGCGCGGGCATTGGTTAAAATTTCTTGACTTTTTTTATTGTCAATGCCAAACAAATCTTCAAAACCAACCGCAAAATCTAAAAAGCGCGTAACAAATTCATCGGTCACTGCAATATTTCCACTGGTTTGATATCCTACATGTACATCATGACCTTGATCTTGTAATCGCATAAATGTTCCGCCCATACTTATGATATCATCGTCAGGGTGGGGTGAAAATATCAATGCCTTTTTTGGAAAAGGATTACTGCGTTCTGGATGCGCTGGTATAACAACATTAGGTTTGCCACCTGGCCATCCAGTAATGGTATCCCTGAGCATATAAAATACTTGTAAATTAATATCATAAACAGATTCTCTTAAAACTAATAAGTCGGCCAAACTGTTTTCAGTATAATCATTTGCAGTTAAGCTTAAAATTGTTTTATCTAATTTTAAAGCAAGTTCAATAACGGCCTTTTTAATTAATGCGGGTGTCCAGTCAGTGCTTCCTGTAAGCCATGGAGATTTATTTCTGGTTAAATCGGTAGCTGCTATTTCATCAATAACAAATGTACAATCGTCATGGTTTTGTAAAACACTTGCAGGTACTTGTTCTGTAATATTTCCTTCTATAGCTTTTGCAACAATATCAGCTTTACTTCCCCATGCCAATAAAACAATCTTTTTGGCTTTCATGATACTGCTAATACCCACCGTAATGGCTAGTTTAGGCACTTTATTCAAATCATGAAATTCGTAGGTGTTTGCAATTCTTGTTTGCTGATCTAAATGTATTACCCTTGTTTTTGAATGGAAACTGGAACCTGGTTCATTAAATCCAATATGACCATTTTTACCAATGCCTAATATTTGTAAATCAATTCCACCTGATTTTTCTATAATTTGTTCGTAAGCTGCACAATGTTCTTTAAGTTGATCCTCTGCCCATTCGCCATTTGGGATATGAATATTTTCCGGTTTGATATCAACCAAGCTAAATAAATGACGATGCATGAAACTCCAATAACTTTGGTATGCTGTTTTATTAATGGGGTAGTATTCGTCTAAGTTAATCGTGATAACATTTTTAAAACTCAAACCTTCTTCCTTATGTAATCGAACTAATTCCTTGTATAATAAAATAGGGGTACTTCCTGTAGCCATACCTAGTACACAGTGTTCATTTTTTGCTTGTTTATCTTTAATGAGTGTTGCAATTTGAGCCGCTACCATGACAGACCCATCTTTAGCCGTAGGGAATATCTTAACTGGAATTTTTTCAAATGATTCAATCATACAATGCTATTATATTATTATAAAATTAAATAAAAAAAGCCTCCCATGTGTTGGAAGGCCAATTTTATTAGTCTACTTTACTAATTTTTATCACATTCGTTGGTAGATGTAATTCAACCGGCGTGCTACCTGTATTAACTACCACGTCGCCGGATTGTACATAGCCTTCTTTTTTTAATATTGAAATCTGATCCTTAATAATATTATCTAAACTTTCTTCTTTATTATAATAGATCGTTTTTGCACCCCAGCTTAAGCTAAGTTGGTTCACCAAGCTTTTCTCCTTAGTAAAAATGAATAAAGGAGCTTTTGGACGGAAACTACTTAACATAAATGCGGTATAACCACTTTGGGTCATACCGATAATAGCTTTTGCTTCGCTATCATCGGCTAGTTTACAGCCATTATAACAAACTGCGTCACTCAAAAATGAAGGAGAATGCGATTGTGGTTTAAAGTCATCCGCACGATTATATTTATAGCCATTCAATTCAACCTCGTGAATAATTTTACGCATGGTTTCAATAACCAATACTGGGAATTGACCAGTAGCGGTTTCACCACTTAACATCACCGCATCAGCACCTTCAATTACCGCATTTGCCACATCCGTAATTTCACTACGGTTTGGTTTAACTCTATCAATCATACTTTCCATCATTTGCGTTGCAACAATCACAGGCTTCGCACGATGTAAACATTTTCTTATTAATTCTTTTTGGATTAAAGGAATTTTTTCAACGGGAAGTTCAACACCTAAATCACCACGTGCAATCATAATGGCATCACTTGCATTAATGATATCTCTGATATTTGTTAATGCTTCAGGCATTTCAATTTTAGCAATAATTTTTGATTTGCTATTGTTCTTATTTAAGATAGCACGTAACATTTCAATATCCGCGACTCTTTTTACAAAACTTAATGCAACCCAATCTAATTTTTCTTTGATAATAAAATCAGCATCTTCTAAATCCTTTTCAGTTAATGCAGGTAAGGAAATTTTGGTATCTGGAAGGTTAATTCCTTTTTTGGAAGAAATAATGCCACCTAAAGTTACTTTTACTTTTACATCCCCATTCTTTTCAACACTACTTACCATCACTTCAATCTTCCCGTCATCAATCATGATGGTATTCCCTACCACGACATCGCCGGCCAAGTTAGGGTAGGAGACGTATATTTTTTCAATGGTACCTATACACTTTTCGTTAGTGAAAGTTAGTATATCACCAGCTTTTACTTCTAATTTGTTGTCCGCAATTTCACCCACTCTTAATTTAGGACCTTGTAAGTCGCCTAATATAGCAATATTACATCCCAATTCCTGATTTATTCCACGGATATGATCAATGATTTTCTTTTTGTCTTCGTGACTGCCATGTGAAAAATTTAAACGAAAAACATTCACACCAGCAATGACTAAATTTTTCAATTGATCATAGGATTCGCAAGCTGGCCCAACGGTTGCAACTATTTTTGTTTTGTGATGTATGTTTTTAAATTCTTGTTGCTGGCTCATTATTATTGGGGTTAGTTTTAAATTTTATAAATGTTTTTGTAAATTTTAGCTAGCTAATATTTTTACAATTTTCAACCATTCTTCTGAAATTTTTTGTTTTGCTTTTACTGCGTTATCTAATGGGGTATACTTCATTTTATTATCTTCAATCCCCACCATGACATTGTGTTTGCCATTTAATAAACACTCTACAGCATGATATCCCATTCTACTTGCTATTAATCGATCCAAACAACTAGGGGAGCCACCTCTTTGTATATGTCCCAAAATACAAACGCGTATATCTGCATTGGGTAATTTTTCCTTTAAAAAGTTACCCACCTGTGTTCCCCCGCCAAATTCATCCCCTTCGGCAACAACGATTAAGTTCACTAATTTTTTACGCTTTTCTTTTTCAGTCAGCGCTGTAATTAATGCATTCATATCTGTTTTGGTCTCAGGAATCAATATATTTTCAGCACCTGTCGCAATACCACTATGCAGGGCGATATAACCTGCATCTCGGCCCATAACTTCAACAACAAATAAACGATCATGCGCATCTGCTGTATCTCTAATTTTATCAATGGCTTCCACTGCTGTATTAACTGCTGTATCAAATCCAATGGTAAAATCACTACCCGCTATATCTTTATCAATGGTACCAGGAAGACCTATACATGGGATATCAAATTCATTGCTGAATTTTTGGGCACCTTTAAAGCTTCCATCACCACCTATAACCACGATCCCGTCAATATTTCTCTTTTTCAAATTTGCATAGGCAATCTTTCGACCTTCTGGTTCAAAAAACTCTTTGCTTCTTGCAGTTTTTAGTATGGTTCCGCCACGTTGAATAATATTCGCAACTGATCTAGAATCCATTGGAAAAATGTCGTCGTCAATCATACCATTATAGCCTCTTGCTACACCAAATACTTCTAATCCATGGTATAAACTAGTTCTAACCACAGCTCTGATAGCTGCGTTCATTCCGGGGGCATCGCCGCCTGAAGTTAGAACAGCAATTTTGGTCACTTTTTTTGTGGACATAGTCTAATCAATTGTAGGTTAAAGCATTGATTTACAATTTGGAATTCAAATGCAGTTTAACCAAATGGAGCTACAAATTTAATCAATTAGGGGTAATTATAGGTATTAAATAACCAAATGTGGGTATTTTTCTATAAAACGCGAAGAATCGTTAGTTTTTACACATAATTTAATCCATTTTTAATGGAGATGATCAATGGGACAAATCCCATGTACTAATTTACCGAAAACCGTTAGATACTTATTTG
>CALLKA010000060.1 GCA_938008665.1 uncultured Bacteroidota bacterium | reverse complement strand
TGCAAGTTAGCTCCCAAGTTTTACCACCATTGTCAGACATATATAATCCACCATTCGCATTTTCAATAAGTGCATACAATTTTTCAGGATTGGATTTTGCCACGGCTATGCCTGTTATACCCCATACCCCTTTTGGGAATCCTTTATTGCTTTTTATGGAATTCCAGGTTTCACCACCATCTATACTTTTGTATAAACCAGATCCTTCGCCACCACTTTCTAAACTATAGGGTGTGCGAATTAATTGCCAAGTACCTGCATATAAAGTTTCAGGGTTAGTAGGGTCGATAATTAAATCACTTGCACCAGTTTGTGGATTCACATACAATACTTTTTTCCATGTTTGTCCACCATCAATACTTTTAAATACACCTCTTGTTTCATTGGGTCCAAATAAATGACCCATCACTGCAGCCCAAATAATATCAGGGTTTTTAGGATGTACTATGAGGCGAACAATATGTCTTGCTTCTTTTAATCCAATATTTTTCCAAGTTCTACCATCGTCAGTTGATTTCCACATCCCATCTAATCCTTCGCTTACATTACCACGCATTGAGTTTTCTCCTTCCCCCACATAAATCACTGATTCATTGGATGGCGCTATCGCAATAGCACCAATAGAACCACCAAAATAACCGTCAGAAATATTTTTCCAATTATTTCCTGCATCTATTGTTTTCCATACACCACCGCCTGTGGCACCCATATAAAATGTATTCACATCAGAATAGGAGCCAACACCAGCTGCTGCTCTTCCGCCTCTGAAGGGTCCTAATAAACGAAAGGATTGCTCCTTAATAATAGGATCCTTTGCTAAACTTACTTGCGCCGCAGGTACTACTTGCGCTACTTTTTTCTTTTGTGCGAACACCGCAATGCTGCTAAATAAGCAAGTCGTCAGTGTCGCGTATAAAAATATTTTTTTCATGTGTATTAATTATAAAAATGAATAGAGATCAAAAAAACGACCCCCTCCTTTATGGGGAAGGGGTCGTTCGTTTACTATTTAATGACTTCGTAATCCTTGAATTTTTTAATAGGTGTTGATTCTACTAATTTTCTGAAAGAAGCCCATTCATTTGCAAAGAACTCATTTGCTTTTGAAACAACTGTTTTGATTGCAGCTTCCGCATCTTTTAATTTTTCTTCTTCCTGCTCGCCTGGGATAGTATTTTTTCCTGCAATTAACATGGTCGCAGCTCTAATAGTTGACATGGGTGTAATGACATCCACTGTTCCATATCCTTGCTTCTCTTGTGGTTTACCAGAGATAAATTCACGTAATTTTTTAGCACTTGCTGCTACTTTTTTATGTGTTTTATTCAGTGTATCCAAGCCTTTGTCTTTTTTATCTTTCCATTCCGCTGTCAATTGTAATAATAAAGCATCCACTTCGTCCAATTGATCCATCACCATGTTTAACTTATCTGCACTAGGTTGAAACTTTGCCATCATTTCGTCTTGTTTCTTTACAATCTCTGTTTTATTAGTAACCCTAACGTCATCCTTCACTTCCAACCAGATAGAATCTTTCTTATTTTTAGCAGTAACAATTAATTTATACTTTCCAGCTAAAACAGCTCTTCCTCTGTATTCTCTATCTTCATCCCCACCAGCACTTGGATTAAACATCATTCTACGTCCACCACCTCCACCTGCGCCTCCTAATTTAGGCATACCGGCACCGCGTGTTCCTTTTTGCTCATATCTCCAATAATTTTTTGTTAAACCCGAATCCACTTTAAAAGTTAAATTTCTAACATCTTTATCATTTGCATCTTTTATTTGAACTTTTACACTTTTAATTGAATCCATTAAAAATATAGAAATTGGATAACCACCTGGTCTATTTTCGCCATCATACATTCCCCATGTGCTCCACTCGTAAGATGAATTTTTAAATGTTGCATTAATGCTTGATGGTGGTGCTGAAACAAAGAAGTCAGTGATTTCTCCTTTATTTTTTGCTAATTTTCTTAAAGGGCGAATATCATCTAATACCCACATGGCACGTCCAAATGTTGCAATGGCTAAATCTGCTTCTCTTTCTTGAATAGCAAAATCGTAAGTAGATACTGATGGATATCCGTTTTTCCATTGTTGGAAAGTTTCCGCATTATCCAAACTAACAAACATCCCTTGTTCTGTTCCTACAAAAAATAAATTAGGCTCAGCAATGTCCTGTATAACAGATAATGCATACCCAGTCACTTTTGCAGCACTTAAAATATTTGTCCAAGTTTTTCCTTGGTCCGTTGTTCTGAAAACATAAGGAGCAAAGTCACCTTGTCTATAGTTATTTGCAACTACGAATACTTCATTTGCATTATAAGTTGATGTACGCACTTGCGCGATCCATGCGCCTTTAGGAAGTCCTGTAATATTTGCAGTTACGTTATTCCAAGTAGCTCCTCCATTAGCTGTAAATTGAACATTGCCGTCATCAGTACCGATCCATATTAAATCCTTTTGCACACTTGAAGGTGCAATGGTTAAAATGGTACAATGATTTTCAGCACCTGTAATATCGATACTCAATCCGCCATTATTTGTTTGGTCAATTTTAGCACTATCATTGGTTGTTAAATCAGATGAAATTATTTTCCAAGAGGCGCCCTTGTTTGTACTCTTGTGTAAAAATTGAGAACCGAAATAAATTGTTTTTTTATCAAATGGATCCTGCGCTATAGCAGCATTCCAGTTAAAACGCATCAATGTTTTTGCATCTGGTGCTGGCGGTTTAATGTAAGTTTGTTCGCCCGTGGCAGTATTATATCTTCCAACGGAACCCCCTTGGCTCATTGCATACACCCAATTTGCATCTTCAGGATCAGGCATTACATCAAAGCCATCTCCACCCCATAAATTATCCCAATAGTAGTTTTTAATCCCTCCATCTATAAAAGTATATGCCGGACCTCTCCATGAACCATTGTCCTGCATACCACCCATGATATGATAAGGTGTTTCATTATCTACATTCACGTGATAAAACTGTCCAACTGGAATTTTTTCATCAAACATCCAAGTTTTTCCACCATCTCTTGTAATACCAATACCACCATCATTTCCATCGACCATGAACTTATTATCCGTTGGATGAATCCAAAACGCATGGTGATCCGGATGAATACCACTGTATGGAATAATGGTTTCAAAATTCTTTCCAGCATCAATACTTTTTACCACTGTTTGACTAATATACCAAAGTGTATTTTCGTTTAAAGGATCAGCTATAATGTCTTGAAAATAAAATGGACGATTGTCCACGATTGTTTTTTGTGAATTTACCAAAGTAAAATTGTAACCACCATCATCACTCTTGTACAAACCACTTTTGGTTGATTCAACTAAAGCATAAACTCTGTTAGGATTTGATTTACTAATCGCAATACCCACACGACCTAAATTACCATCAGGCAATCCATTTTCTTTACCCAACTTTGTGAAATTTTTTCCACCATCAATGGTCATATAAATACCACTTCCTTTTCCACCACTCTCTAAATGATAGGGGTTACGATAGTGATGCCACATAGCTACTAATAATTTATTTGGATTTTTTGGATCCATAATCATGTCCCCCACACCTGAAGTATCATTCGTATATAATATTTGATTCCAAGTTTCGCCACCATCTGTTGTTTTATAAACACCTCTGTTTTTGCTTTGTCCATAAGGGTTTCCGATGGCTCCTGCATAAACTACATTTGGATTGGTAGGATCAATAATCACACGGTGAATATTTCTAGTTTGTTCTAGGCCCATTCTTTTCCATGTTTTACCAGCATCTAAAGTTTTATATATACCTTCTCCAATGCTGATTGAGTTTCTTGGATTTCCTTCACCAGTTCCAACCCATACCACACTTGGATTACTTTGTTGCATTGCTACAGCACCAATATTTAAAATAGGCTGTTCATCAAAAACAGGTGTCCAACTCACACCACTATTATTTGTTTTCCAAACACCGCCGGATGCAGCTCCTATCCAAATATTATTTGGATTTGCCACTTCTACATCAATGGAGGTAACACGACCACTCATAGATGCAGGGCCTACGTTACGCGGCTTCCAGTTTTTAAATACTTTATTAATGTCCACTTTTGGTGTGGATGCAGCCACAACTGGGGCGGCTTTTTTTGATTTTTGTGCAGATACGTTTGTCGTTAACATAACCGTCGCTAACACAATGCTTCCTAAGATAGATATACGCATAATTATAAATTTGCTTATTTGACAATGAATGAAGTACCTAAACTATTAATTTTTAGGCAAAAAACCGCAAAAAAAGGACAAATGGAAAATGGGCTTCAAATCTATAATCTTTCAATGATTCCTGCGATGCCCTGACCACCACCCACACAGGCGGTCACAATACCATATTTTTGATTAAGTCGCTCTAAGTCGTTGATTATCTGAACAGTAAGTTTACTCCCCGTGCATCCTAATGGGTGACCTAAGGCAATGGCGCCTCCATTAATATTCACCTTATTGGTATCCAAACCCAGTTCACGAATCACTGCCAAAGACTGTGAAGCAAAGGCTTCATTTAATTCAAAAAGATCAATTTGATCCAAGTTCATGCCCGCTTGCTTCAACACTTTTGGTACAGCTGCAATAGGTCCGATTCCCATAATTCTAGGATGAACCCCCGCTGAAGCACAATTCACCAAACGTCCAATCGGTTTTAATCCCAAGGAATTCATCATCTTTTCACTCATGACCATAACAAAACTGGAGCCATCACTTGTTTGAGAAGAGTTACCAGCAGTAACAGAACCTTTTAATGCAAATGCTGGTTTTAATTTACCCAATGCTTCAATCGTTGTGTCCGCTCTTACACCTTCATCTGTATCTACGATATAAGATCTTGTAGCACGTTTATTTTTTTCATTGATATACGTTTCATTTATTTCAATAGGTAAAATTCCTTTTTTGAAATAACCATTATCAATGGCTTGCTTTGCTTTTTGATGTGATGCTAATGCAAATACATCTTGGTCTTCTCTTGAAATTTTATATTCATTCGCAACCGCTTCCGCAGTTAATCCCATAGATAAATAATAATCAGGTTCATCCACCGTGATTGAATACGCTGGAACTGTTTTCCAGCCTGCAGTTGGGACCATGGACATAGATTCTGTACCCCCTGCAATTATACAATCTGCCATGCCGGTTCTAATCTTCGCTGTCGCCATCGCAATACTTTCTAAACCACTTGCACAATATCTATTAATGGTAATACCGGGCACTTCAATACCTAATGCTTTTGCTGCAATGATGCGACCAAATTGTAAACCTTGCTCCGCTTCGGGTACTGCATTTCCTACAATAACATCATCCACTAATTTTGGATCAACAGATGGTACTGATTTCATTAAACCCTTAATCACTTCAATGGCTAATTCATCGGAGCGCATAAAACGAAAGCCCCCTTTTTTACTTTTAGTTACTGCAGTCCTAAAACCTGCTACGATATACGCCTCTTGCATAAAAAATGTTTAAAATCTTGACTAAATCCACCATAAATGTAGTGATTTTTATAAACAGTTGTTTATGCAACTAAATATTTCATTGTAAATTTGCAATATGATTTATCCTTTGGTTCGAAACCTACTGTTTTTGTTGCCTCCTGAAACTGCGCATACCGTTTCCATGAAGGCTTTACATATGGCTACAGGTATCCCTTCATTGATGAACGAACTAATCGCGCGACAATTTCAATATAAAAACGATGATCTAAGCAGTACGCATTTTGGTTTGCACTTTCCCAACCCGGTTGGACTTGGTGCTGGATTTGACAAAAATGCGGAGCATTTAGATATTTTAGAACTACTAGGATTTGGATTTGTTGAAATTGGCACAGTAACGCCCAAAGGACAACTGGGTAATCCAAAACCCAGAATGTTACGACTACCAAGTGAACAAGCATTAATCAATCGGATGGGATTTAATAATGAAGGCGTGGAAGCCATTGCTACAAGATTAAAAAAACGAAAACAAAAAACAAACAGTCCATTAATTATTGGTGGTAATATTGGAAAAAATAAAGTAACTGAAAATGAAGATGCATGGAAAGATTATTGCATCAATTTTAAAGGACTCGCCGAGGTGGTTGATTATTTTGTAGTCAATGTAAGTTCACCTAACACTCCAGGATTAAGGGCGCTACAAGAAAAAGAATCATTAAGAAAGATTTTTTCTGAATTGCAAAACTTAAATAAAAACAACAAACCCATTTTACTAAAAATTGCACCTGATTTAGAAACCAGTGCATTGGATGATATTATATCATTGATACAGGAAGTGAAAATTGATGGATTAGTTTCAAGTAATACGACCATTGATCGCAGCATTTTAAATGCAGCCAATTTTAGCACTGCAGAAACATTTGGCAAAGGCGGGCTCAGCGGAAAACCTTTACTATCAAAGTCTACGGACGTGCTTACCTACTTGAATAAAGGTTTGCATGGTCGAATTCCAATCATTGCCAGTGGCGGTATTTTCACAGGTGCAGATGCAAAACAAAAAATAGATGCAGGCGCATCATTGGTGCAAATTTGGACAGGATTTATTTACGAAGGCCCAAGCATTGTAAAAAATATTTGCGGTCATTTAAGTGCTAATAAATAATTTACATGTTAACGATTCAAGAATTTTGTTTTAATGCTTTTCAAGAGAATACGTATATCATTTATAACGAGCATAAAGAAGCTATAATAATTGACCCAGGTTGCTACACGCGCATGGAACAAAAAATATTGACTGACTTTATTAGCACCCAACAATTAACACCCACATTATTATTAAATACCCATTGTCATTTAGACCATGTTTTCGGAAATAATTTAATTAGTACCACCTACCAATTGGCAGCGCATTTTCATCCCAATGAACAAATTGTTTTAGATCGTTTGCCTGAAGCAGCGGCTAAATGGGGCGTCGCGACTGAACCTTATACTGGCGCAGTAAAGTATATTCAACAAGATGAAATTATTTCATTTGGAAAAGACAGCTTCAAAGTGTTACTTACCCCAGGTCACTCCCCTGGTAGCGTTTGTTTTTATAATGAAAGCCAGGATTTCATTATTGGCGGAGATTTAATTTTCATGGACGGAGTAGGCCGTACCGATTTACCTGGAAGCAACCCATCTGACCTCGTTAAAAGTATCCAAGAACAAATATTCCCCTTGCCTGATAGCCTCACTATTTATTCGGGACATGGGCCTGCCATTACCTGGGGTAGAGAAAAATTACACAATCCTTATATAAAGTATCTACTTAAGGATTAGGGGTGTAAGTTATTTAGTTAACAATTTGATAATAAGAAGCAAAAGGAAGGTTGTGCTATTTAATTACTTTTGTAACAACTATGGCAGACGCTCCTATAAAAATATTGATTGCTGATGACGAACCCGACATCATTGAAATTATAAGTTTTCATTTAATGAAAGCCGGGTTTGATATTGCAACAGCAAGAGATGGAAGCGAGGCCATTGAAAAAGCAAAACAGTTTGAACCAGATTGTATTATTTTAGATGTGATGATGCCTAAGCGAACTGGATTTGAAGTTTGCGAATACTTAAGAAGCAATTCACAGTTTGATAAAACTTTAATCGTTTTATTAACGGCCCTGAATGATGAGGCTTCCCATATTAAAGGACTTGAATTGGGGGGCGACGATTTTGTTACTAAACCCATTAGTCCAAAAGTTTTAATCAGTCGTATTACTGCACTTTTCAGAAGAATTCAACCTGCCGCAGGTGATTCTAAAATTGTGACCACCAATGGCTTAACCATTGATCCTGCGCAATACAGAACTTCGCTTAATGGCGTTCAATACATTTTAGCTAAAAAAGAATTTGAACTACTCTATTTATTGGCCGCACAAAAAGGCCGTGTATTTTTAAGAAACGAAATACTATCCCAAGTTTGGGGCAATGATGTAATCGTTGGCGATCGTACTATTGATGTTCATATTCGTAAAATTAGAGCGAAACTTGGTATTGATTGCATTACCACTGTGAAAGGGGTGGGTTACAAATTCGATTATTAATAACAAATTAGATACCTTCGTATTCGCCTATAAAAAGGCAAAGGTGCATGTTTAAACAAAAAAATTTATCGCCAAAACAACTAGCTGCGCTAACTGCGCTACTACTATCTGTCATTATCGCAACCAGCGTTTTTTTATTAATACATGATTGGCGTTACTGGGTGGCTTACTTTTTTATCAGCTTTATTTTTGCTTACTTATTAATACACCAAATTTTAGATTTTTTTGTTTACCGAAAAATAAAATTGATTTACAAATTAATCGCACAAACAAAAGCAACCAAACGTGAAGAGGCCTATCAAAAATATATACTACCTAAAAAAGGAATGGATGAGGTAAGAGAAGATGTGGAAGCATGGGCCGTTCAAAAAGCAAATGAAATTGCAACCCTACAATCTAACGAAGAATTTAGAAAAGAATTTTTACAAAATTTATCACACGAAATCAAAACACCCATTTTTGCCATTCAAGGCTACCTTGAATTATTAAGTGATGGTGAAATAGATAACCCTGCGCAAAAGGATAAATTTATTCATCAAGCGCAAGCCAATGTTTTACGGTTGGTGCAATTGTTAAATGATGTTGATACCATTACTAATTTAGAAATAAGTAAGGACCCCATCTTAAAACATTCCTTTATTATTCAGGATTTAATCAATGAAGTAGCGCAAAATTTAAGCGTGAAGGGCCTTAAAAAA
>CALLKA010000059.1 GCA_938008665.1 uncultured Bacteroidota bacterium | reverse complement strand
AGGAATTTGGCGACAAAATCCCTGCTGATAAAAAAGCACCTATTGAAACTGCTTTAGAAACATTGAAAGTAGCACATCAAGCTCAGGATATTACACAAGTGGAAGCTGCTTTAGCTGCAATGAATACTGCATGGACTGCGGCTAGTGAAGATATTTACAAAGCACAAGCTGCTGGCGCTGGTGGACCTGAAGCAGGAGCTGCTGATGGTGGTCAAGCAAATGGCGGTGCAAGTAATGATACTGTGGAAGATGCACAGTTTGAGGAAGTGAAATAAACGATGATTCTTTATTAAGAATTAGTCGTGGAATAATAAGTTTTGGTTAAGCCCTTTCAGTAAAAACTGGAAGGGCTTTTTGTTTCATTTATATTGTTGTACTTTCGCGCCACATTATTCATATATGAAGCGAATTGAAAGACATCGAGCAATTTTAGGGGTGGACGATAAGGCTACTTTAAGTGACTTAAAAAAAGTATATCGTAAGATTATGATGGAATGGCATCCTGATAAATTTCAGGAGAGTGAGGATGCTAAAAAAGAAGCGGAAGTTAAGTCGGCCAAACTAATCGCATCCTACCATTTTTTGGTGAGCGTGCATAAAGAAACACATGAAGCTACCTTTGCTGAATATAGTAAAACAATTTCCGAAGCCAGTATGGATGATTTTGAATTTAAGTCTGAAATTTTAAGGGTCGTGTTTTCAGATGGCAATGAATATGAATATTACGGTGTGCCCAAAGCGATTTATGTAAAATTGGTCAATTCAGATACCCCAGATCGTTTTGCTAGACGACATATCTACGAAAATTATTTGTATCGTAGTACTAGTAAAATTGTTGGAGGGAATTAGATTTTCTCTGCTGTTTTCATAAACATTATGATGATTTTTTTCCCTTTTTTGTAACCCATTTGGCGGTTATTTTAGTAGTTTTACTCCTCAAACTATCTATAATACTATATCCTTATGGAAAACAACACAAACAATTCAGGTGAGGCAAAATGTCCTTATACAGGGCCTGCTGCAGTTGCGGGTAAACAACCTAGTGCAGGAACTGGTACGAGAAACCAAGACTGGTGGCCAAAACAATTAAAATTAAATATTCTTCGTCAGCATTCTGACTTGTCTAATCCAATGGACAACTCATTTAATTATGCAAAGGAATTTGCATCTTTGGATTTAAAAGCAGTTAAAAAAGATATCGTTGATTTAATGACCAATTCTCAAGATTGGTGGCCTGCAGATTACGGTCATTATGGACCTTTCTTTATCCGTATGGCTTGGCATAGTGCGGGAACCTACCGTACCACAGATGGTCGCGGTGGCGGTGGAGCGGGTATGCAAAGATTTGCACCATTAAATAGTTGGCCTGATAATACCAATTTAGATAAAGCACGGTTACTATTATGGCCTATCAAAAAGAAGTATGGTCAAAAATTATCTTGGGCTGATTTAATGATACTAGCAGGTAACTGTGCATTGGAGTCGATGGGTTTCAAAACTTTTGGTTTTTCTGGTGGAAGAGCAGATGTTTGGGAACCACAAGAAGATGTGTATTGGGGAAATGAAAGAGAATGGTTAGGAGATAAAAGATATACGGGAGATCGTGATTTAGAAAATCCATTGGCTGCGGTGCAAATGGGGTTAATCTATGTGAATCCAGAAGGGCCAAATGGCAATCCTGATCCTATTGCTTCAGCACGTGATATTAGAGAAACTTTTGCGCGTATGGCAATGAATGATGAAGAAACAGTTGCATTAATTGCGGGTGGACACACATTTGGTAAAACACATGGCGCAGCAGATCCTGGAAAATATGTAAGTAAAGAACCTGCAGCTGCAACTATTGAAGAGCAAAGTACAGGTTGGAAAAATACCTATGGAACAGGTAACGCACAATATACCATTACATCAGGTTTAGAAGGTGCTTGGACAACCACACCTACGAAATGGAGTAATAATTATTTTGATAATTTATTTGGATTAGATCGGAAGAGCACACGTCTGAA
>CALLKA010000058.1 GCA_938008665.1 uncultured Bacteroidota bacterium | reverse complement strand
AAGAGGTGCCGAAAAAGATGGAGTGGAATATCATTTTTTAAGCCCTGCAGCTTTTGAAGGACATATTTACCAAAACGATTTCTTAGAATATGAAATGGTGTACGAGGGTTTATATTATGGCACCCTTAAATCAGAATTAGATCGTTTGTGGAAATTGGGTAAAACACCTGTTTTAGATATTGATGTAAAAGGCGCTATTAAAGTTCAAAATGTTTTGGGCGATGATTGCTTGTCTATATTCATTATGCCTCCAAATATTGAGGTGTTAAAAGAAAGATTACTCAACAGACAAACAGAATCTGCAGAAGCTATACAAACCAGAATTGATAAAGCGGCTTATGAACTTGAGTTTAGCAAAGCATTTAAAGCAGTTGTAAAAAATGAAGTATTAGAAGTGGCATGTGCCGATGTATCAAAATTGATTGAAAACTTTATAAATCATTAAACATGAGTATGCAAGGCAAAACAGTTTTAATTACTGGAGGAACAAGAGGAATTGGAAAAGCAATGGCTTTAAAATTAGCTGCTGCGGGTGCAAATATTGTGATTGCAGCTAAATCGGTAGAAGAAGATCCAAGATTAGGTGGTACAATTTATACAGCTGCTGCAGAAGTAGAAGCCTTGGGAACAAAGGCTTTGGCAGTACAAGTGGATATTAGAGATGAAGCACAAATTGCTGCTGCCATTGAAAAAACCATTGCCACATTTGGTGGATTAGATATCTTAATTAACAATGCAAGTGCCATTCAATTAACCGATACTGCTGGTACAGCCAGTAAGCGTTTTGATTTAATGCACGATATCAATGTGAGAGGAACATTTTTAATGGTGCAGCACGCGCTACCCTTTTTAAGAAAAGGAAAGAACCCTCATATATTAACTTTATCTCCACCCATTAATTTGGCACCAAAATGGTTAGCACCTCATGTTGCATATACTATTTCTAAATACAATATGAGCATGATGACACTGGGTTGGGCAGAAGAGTTTAAGGAAGATGGTATTGCTGTAAACGCTTTGTGGCCGCGCACTACCATTGATACTGCTGCTGTTAGAAATTTACTAGGAGGTGAGGCATTGGCTAAAATGAGTAGAACAGTGGATATTATTGCAGATGCTGCTTTTTATATTTTATCTAAAGAAAAACTAGCGTATACTGGTAAAACTTTTATTGACGAAGAAGTACTGGCTGCAGAAGGTATTACTGATTTAGCAAAATATTCAGTGGTGCCCGGAGGAAAATTATTTTACGATTTATTTTTATAACGATTCAAAACAAGAGAGATGAAAAAATTATTGTTAGGTGCTGTGATGTTATTGTCTTTTGGTGCATGGGCACAAAAGAAAGCAAAGCTTGATCCAACTGCTGCTACAAAAGATGCAGCATTAAATGCCTTGAACAATGCATACGAGGCAGATAAGAAAACCGCTTTACAAATTTGGGATTTTGCTGAAGTGGGTTACAAAGAAGTAAAGAGTGCTGCATTACATGTGCAACATTTAAAAGAAGCTGGCTTCAAAGTGGAAACAGGCGTAGCTGATATTCCTACTGCCTTTGTAGCTACTTACGGATCGGGTTCACCGGTGATTGGTATTTTGGCTGAATTTGATGCTTTGCCTGGTTTGGCGCAAACAGCTAGTCCTGAAAAAAATACCATTGCTGGAAAAATTGCTGGGCATGCTTGTGGGCATCATTTATTTGGAACTGCAAGTGTGGCATCAGGTATTGTTATTAAAGAATTAATTGCAGCAGGTAAATTAAAGGGTACCATTAAAGTATATGGTTGTCCTGCAGAAGAAGGCGGTAGTGGTAAAGTATTTTTAGTGCGCGCTGGACTTTTAAATGATTTAGATGCTGTTATTCACTGGCATCCAGATGTTGTGAATGCAGTGGGTACTTCGGTAGCGCTTGCGAATAAATCTGCCAAGTTTAAGTTTTATGGTGTGGCTTCACATGCATCCATGTCACCTGATCAAGGAAGATCCGCATTGGATGGCGTTGAAGCCATGAACAATATGGTGAATATGATGAGAGAACATATTCCGCAAGAAACAAGAATTCATTATGTGATTACCAGTGGTGGTAAAGCGCCCAATGTGGTTCCTGACTTTGCTGAAGTATATTATTATGTGCGTCATCCAAAACGCAAGGAGGTAGTTGAAATTTTTGACAGAGTAGTCAAAGCCGCGGAAGGTGCTGCTTTAGGCACCGGTACCACGATGAAATATGATATCATTGGTGGCACACACGATTTATTAATTAATAAATCACTTGCTGAAGTAATGCAAGCTAATTTAGAAAAAGTGGGCGGCATTACTTATACAGAAGTAGAAAAAGCATTTGCAAAAAAAATACAACCCACATTTAATGGCGCACCGATTGCTATGGAAACAGTCGCAAGCATTAAACCACTGAATTATGAAATGGGTGGTGGTAATACCGGATCCACTGATGTAGGTGATGTTAGCTATTTAAAGCCTACTGTTGGCGCGCGCGTAGCAACATGGGTGCCAGGAACAACGGCACATAGCTGGCAAGCAGTAGCGGCAGGTGGCACAGAGATTGGAACGAAAGGAATGTTGGTGGCAAGTAAAGCAATGGCATTAACTGCAATTGATTTAATGAGTAATCCTTTATTAATTCAAAAAGCAACACAAGAACTTAAAACTGCTATTGGCGATTATAAATACAAAGCACTATTAGGCGACATAAAACCAGCATTGAATTATCGTGATTAGTTAGTAAAAGAAGGGTTTAAAAAATTTACCCTTCTTTTACTTTAACCTCTTATGATTTTTCTAAGAAAAAATAATCTCTATAACCCCCTCTTATGATTTTTCTAAGAAAATAATTAATCTCTATTATTTTCTCTTATGATTTTTTTAAAATTACTCGTTTGATTCCGGGCGCATTTGCGGGAAGAATAATACATCTTGTATTGAAGGTTGGTTCAACATCATCATACACAAACGATCTATTCCAATACCAATTCCCGAAGTAGGTGGCATACCATATTCCAAGGCTCTTAAAAAGTCATGATCAATAAACATGGCTTCATCATCCCCTCTTTCCATAAGTGATACTTGATCCTCGAAACGTTTGCGTTGGTCAATAGGATCATTTAATTCCGTATAAGCATTGGCTAACTCTTTGCCATTGACCATTAATTCAAAACGCTCAACCAATCCTTTCTTTGAACGATGCTTTTTAGTTAATGGACTCATTTCAATCGGATAGTCAATAATAAATGTTGGTTGGATATATTTTGATTCACTGGTTGCACCAAAAATTTCATCAATTAGTTTTCCTTTTCCAATGGTAGGTGGCACATCAATATGCAATTGCTTACAAACGGCTCTTAAGCCCGCTTCATCCATTGCTGAAATATCAATACCCGTATTTTCCTGTATGGCTTCCATAATCGTCACACGACGAAAAGGTGCTTTAAAATTAATTGTGGTATCGCCAACGGTTAGTTCAGTTTTTCCATGCAAGGTGATGGCAATTTTTTCAAATAATTGTTCTGTGATTTCCATCATCCAGAAATAATCTTTGTAAGCAGTATACCATTCTAATACGGTAAACTCTGGATTATGTGTACGATCCATTCCTTCGTTTCTAAAGTTGCGGCTAAACTCATACACCCATTCAAAACCACCTACAATTAATCGCTTTAAATATAATTCATTCGCAATACGCAGGTAAAATGGAACATCTAGTGCATTATGATGTGTTGCAAAGGGCCTAGCAGCTGCACCGCCAGGAATGGCTTGTAAAACAGGTGTATCCACCTCTAATGCACCGCGGGTATTTAAAAACTCACGAATGGTGGTCATTAATAATGTACGCTTTACAAAAGTTTCCTTTACATCAGGATTAATAATTAAATCAGCATAGCGTTGACGATATCTAAATTCCGGATCCGTTACTGCATCAAACACATGACCATCTTCATCACGTTTTACTACCGGCAGTGGCTTTAATGATTTTGCTAATAAGGTAATGGTACTCGCATGCAATGAGGTTTCACCTGTTTTGGTGACAAACACATATCCTGTTGCGCCCAAAATGTCACCTAAGTCCATGGCGTTTTTAGTCATCACGTCCCAATAGGTCTTATCCTCGTCTGGACAAATTTCATCTCTCTTTATATATAATTGAAATATGCCCTTATCATCTTGAATTTTTACAAATAACACTTTACCCTTATCATTTACACTCATAATACGACCCGCAACACAAACCGCTGCAAATTGCTCCTTGGTTTCCTCGGTATAATTTTGCTTTATATCACTTGAATAGTGGGTCACCGGATATAAAGGTGCTGGATAGGGATTAATACCTGCAGCTTCTAATTGTTGTAACTTTTCGCGTCGAATGATTTCTTGTTCTGACAATGATTGACTCATGGATGTTATATATTATAGTAGATGATAGTGCAAAAGTAAAACTTAAGCATCAATTAACGAATAAAGCATTTTGAACCTCCTCAAAACTCAGGGAGAGGCAATCGGAGGGCTGCATTTGAGCTATAGACAACTGCCCTATTTGGGACCGAATTAATCTTACAACGGGGAAGCCCACACTTGCAAACATTTTACGGACCTGCCTATTTTTACCTTCGGTGAGTTGAATAGATACCCAGCTGGTAGGAATGCTTTTTCGCACTCGAATAGGTGGATTTCTTTCGGGTACCACTATAGCATCGGGTAATATTTTAAGTGCCGCTTTTTTAGTTTCATAGGTTTTCCCATCTACTGAAATTGTTACGCCTTTAGATAGTGCTTCTATTGCATCATTGGTGATTGCACCATCCACTTGTACCCAATAAGTGCGTGCATGCGCAAATTTTGGATGTAATAATTGATGATTAATACTTGTGTCATTCGTTAATAATAATAAACCTTCACTATCATAATCTAATCGACCCACTGGATAAACATCCTTGGGTACATTCAAGATATCTTTTAAGCATAATTTACCATCCGATGATGTAAACTGCGATAAAACTTGATAAGGTTTATATATTAAATAATATTCCATTTTTACAGTTGAATGAAAAAACAAAGTCCCCCTGAATGCTCAAGAGGACCTCGTATATGGATGGGTTAGTAAGTACGGGAATTGAATTCCCTTCACAATATTAAATATACTTTTTTCTAATTCAAAAAATATTTTAAACAAATTTATTGCGGTTATCCACATATTGCCATTTTTATCCGATTATTTTATAGTAAAAAAATGCCTTTACTAGTAGTAAAAAAATTATATCTCAATCAACAATAATAATTTTTATTTGTCTGAAACATTGATGAACAAAGGGTTTTATTCAATAGCATTATTTATATTTTTATTAATTAAACCTTTTAAATGTTATAATTTTTTATATAATGAAGGGGTTAATTTATGCACTTAATGATGAAAAAAATATTTTTATAAAAAAGGGGCATTACCTTTGATTTAGGCCAAAATACTACTTATGAAGCTACTTACACCCGTTTCTGTTGCATGGTTATCCAAATTAACTAATGCTGAAATTATCGGTAATCAACACTTAGAAATTACTGGCGTGAATGAAATTCATCAGGTTGAATTAGGTGATATTGTGTTTGTTGATCATCCAAAATACTATAATACTTGTTTAAACAGCGAAGCAAGTTGTATTATTATAAATGATAAAAATGTAATTGTTCCAGAAGGAAAGGCATTGTTATTTTGTACTGATCCTTTTGAAGCGTATTTAAAAATTGTGGCACATTTTAAGCCATTTATTCCTTGTACAAAAGCAATAAGTGATGATGCAATTATCGGAGAAGGAACTATTATCATGCCGAATGTTTTTATAGGACCTAATGTGAAAATTGGTAAAAATTGTGTGTTGCATCCAAGCGTTTCTATTTTATCAGATACCATAATTGGTGATGAGGTAATTATACAAGCAAATACAGTGATTGGAAGTGACGCTTTTTATTATAATACAAAAAAGAACCGCCAGGATTGGTATAAAAAACTACTTAGCTGCGGAAGGGTAGTCATTCAAGATAAGGTGGAAATAGGCGCGGGTTGTACTATTGATCGCGGGGTGAGCGGTGATACCATTGTGGGAAGAGGCACTAAAATTGACAATATGGTACATATTGGACATGATACTCAAATTGAACCCAATTGTTTGTTTGCAGCAGGGGTTGCCATTGCAGGTGGGGTTCAAATAAAGTCAGGAGTGACTTTATGGGGCCAAGTTGGGGTGACTAAAACAATAACGATTGGTGAAAATGCCACCGTATTAGGTCATTCAGGCGTTACAGGTAGTTTGGCTGGCAATAAAGTTTATATGGGATTCCCCGCGGAAGATGCTGGCATTAAGAAAAGAGAAATTGTTTGGATAAAACGCATCCCTGAATTATGGAAGAAGGTGATGGAATAAATGTTTGCTAGTTAGATGCCAATACTCCCTAGTCACTTAAATGATACAGCGCTTTCATTTCTTTACTAATACGTGTAATACTTTCTGGTAATGGGCGATATTTAAAATCAGGAAAAGCTTTTAAAAGTTTTGTATTATCAAAATGCACTACTGCTTGCGCAGTAGCTGCTGTTTCCTTCGTTAATAAAGGTGACTTCCCTGTAATCAAACCTTTGACTGCTTCTAAGCGCCAAACAATTGCCGTTAGCAATGGTGTTACACGTCGATACGGAGGGCGCTTGTTAAATGCTTGTGCGATTAAACTAAAAATATATTGGTATTGCACATTTTCAGCGCTAACAATATATCGTTCACTTGTAATTGTGCTATCCATTAATAATTGCATCACATCCACCACATCCATTACATCTACAAAACCACTCACGCCCGTAGTAAACCATGGAAATGCTTCATACGCTGATTTGAAAATGCCCGAAGATCCTTTGGTCCAATCTCCCGCCCCTAATATGATCACTGGATTTACAATAGCTACATTTAATCCCTCCGCCATACCGCGCCACACTTCCATCTCTGCCAAATACTTCGTTTTCCCGTATTCACTATTACTTGTTTCCGAAGTCCAATTCATGGTTTCGTCAATAGGGGTTCCAATACGTATACGCCCTAATGCAGCAACCGAACTTACATAAACTAGTTTTTGTATTTTATGTTCTAAACAGGCATTCACCACATTCGCAGTTCCTTCCTGATTAGCGATTAACATTTTTTCTTGGTCCTTAGGTGCAAATGAAACTATGGCTGCACAATGATATACTTGCGTCACCCCTTGCATGGCTTTTGCTAATGAGACCACATCTAAAATATCCCCCAATATCCAATTCACTTTTTCGGCGCCCTCAAAACTAGGAATGGTTTGACGATAAAACGCAACCACTTGCTTGTCTTTGGCAAGCAATGACTTTATTAAATGAGAACCCACAAGGCCACTTGCACCTGTTACAAAAATCATGGATTATTCTTTTAATAGTTTAGATATATCATGCTTCAATTGCTCCACTTCAAGCATTTTAAGTCCATCATAAATTTTACCACGCACCTTGCCTTGTCGGTCCACTAAAGCAAAAAATTGGGTATGAATGAATTGATCCTCTATTTTTTCAACATTATTTTTGGGGTCGTCTAATAAATAAGATCCACGTGCCATTTGATATAAACTATCCTTGCGTCCTGTTAAAAAAATCCATTTTTTTGTATTCACTTGTAAGGAATCCGAATAGTGCTTTAGTACGGAAACTGAGTCTGTATCTGGATTACAGGTATGTGATAAAATTTGAAAGTCAGGCTCGTTTTTATAAATCTCATACACCTGTTTCATATTCGTATTCAACTTTGGACAAATACCTTTGCAGGTGGTAAAAAAATATTCTACGACCGTAATTTTATTTAATAAATTTTTATCGGTAACCACTTCGCCATCTTGATTCGTAAAACTAAAGGGTTGCACATAACTTAATACAGGCATTTTTACTTTCCAATTGTCAGTACCCCTAAAAACAAAATAATAAAAAGCGAGTAATAAAATGGTAAAAAATAAAAGATAGAATTTCGTTTTTGTAGGCATAGTTAACTATTTAATCAAGTTCGCAGTAACGATACAAAATAGGACAATGCCCGTTGTTGCATTTTTACTCGACAAAGGTAATATTATTTTAGAGGAACCGAGACAGGTTGTGCTAATATAACAACATTGGATTATCTTTGTGCTATGTTTAAAAATTGGAATTGGGACGCAGTTGGAATTGGAGCATCATTGGCTTGTGCCATTCATTGCGCTTTATTGCCTTTGTTTTTTAGCAGTTTGCCCCTACTAGGAATTAATATTTTACACAATGTCCAATTTGAATTAGGCATGATCTTGCTTTCTTTTGGCATTGGTGCTTATTCATTATACCACGGTTACAAAAAACACCATCATTCCTACAGACCCATCATTTTATTTACCATCGGGATTGGATTAATGTTAAGCAGAATGGTATTTCGAGATTGGGATTTAATTTTATTATTTCCTGCAGCATTTTTTATCATTATTGCACATATCAATAATCATAACAGCTGCCGTATGCATAACCATGCACACGCGGATGACTGCGATCACTAAGCAAAAGTATAGCTCATCTCTCCGTTCTTTTCATCCTTGAGCTGAATACCCATGTCCGTTAATTGATTTCTAATTTTATCGCTGGTGGCAAAGTCCTTGCGCGCTTTGGCATCTTTACGAATCTCAATCAACAACTGTATTACGCTGTTTAATTGTTGGCGATTGGCGCCCGAGTCCACTTTTAAACCTAAAATATTTTCAATGAATAAGGTTAGTTGTTCCTGTGCAAATATCCAAGTAGCCCCGGATAGCGCATCTATCGAAATGTGTTTGTCCTTTAATGAATTAATGGTAGGAATGATTTCAAATAAATTAGCGACCACTTTTGCGGTATTAAAATCATCCTCCATAAACTCGGTAAGCTCCTTCAACCAATTGTTTACTTGTGCATCCAAATTGTCGTCCTTAGCGGTTGCGCCTGCAACAAAACTTTGCGCCTTTAACCACTCATAAGCTTCCATCAATCGACGCAACGCTTTTTCAGAAGCTTGTAAAGCTTCATTACTAAAATCAAGTGTGCCTCTGTATTGGCTTTGCAATATAAAAAAGCGAACCGTCATGGGCGTATACGCTTGTGTTAGTTCGTGATGATTTCCAGAAAACAATTCACTTAACTTAATCACATTATTATAACTCTTTCCCATTTTACGGCCATTGATCGTGATCATATTATTATGCATCCAATAACGTGCAGGAATTTCATGATTGCATACCGTGCTTTGCGCTATCTCACATTCATGGTGGGGAAATTGTAAATCCATGCCACCTCCATGTATATCAAACTTTTTACCTAAATACTTGGTAGCCATTGCCGAACATTCAATGTGCCAACCCGGAAACCCTTCGCCCCAGGGGCTTTGCCAACGCATAATATGTTCTACCGGTGCTTTTTTCCATAAAGCAAAATCAACTTTATTTTTTTTCTCATCTTGATTATCTAACTCACGCGTCGTATCTAATTGGTCTTCCAAATTACGACCACTCAAAATTCCATAAGGTTGATTTTTTTTGGAATAGTCCTCGTTGTATTTTAAAACATCAAAATAAACAGAGCCATTCGCTTCGTATGCATAGCCATCCTGCATAATTTTTTTAATCATTTCTATTTGTTCAATAATATGTCCAGTCGCAGTCGGCTCGATACTTGGCGGTAAATTATTAAACTGATCCATGGCCCAATGATACAAGTGCGTGTATTTTTGCACGAGTTCCATAGGTTCCAATTTTTCTAATATTGCTTTTGAAGCTATCTTATCATCAGCCACCTTTCCTTCTTCTTCAAAATGTCCTGCATCTGTTATATTTCTTACATAGCGCACCTTATAGCCTAGATGCATTAAAAAGCGATACACCACATCAAAAGTGATGAACGGACGCGCATGCCCCAAATGACTTTCACCACTTACAGTAGGTCCACAAACATACATACCTACATTAGGTGCATTTAATGGTTCAAAAACTTCCTTTTGACGTGTTAGTGAGTTGTATAGCTTGAGTGGCATAATTAGTATTGCCTCAAAGATATTTTATTTTCAATAAATAATTAAGGTTAATTCTTAATCAATTGCAGGTCGGCCATGATCATATGATGATCACTTAAGTTTTCATCCAATGATTCCCAGCCTTTTGTTTTCCAAGAAGCATTAGATAAGATATAATCAATGCGAAGGGTAGGTGAAATACCCATGTAGGAAGCACCAATACCAAATCCCTTTTCTAAAAAAGAATCGGACCAATCACCCCTAATTGTTTTGTAGGTATAGGAACTCGGTACATCATTAAAGTCGCCTGTGATGATACTCGGATAAGGACTTTCATCTAAATATTTTTTTACTATTTGCGCTTGCACTGCACGTTCAACAAAAGCAGTACGCATTTTTCGAAGCACCCCTTTTTTACCATTAATATCAATACTATTCGCCTCAGCCGTTTTTTCTAAGGCGATAAAATCATTCTGTTTAAATCGATAAGATGCCAGGTGCGTTGTAAAAACCCGAATGGTATCATCTCCCCTTAATAAATCAACATAAATTAGGGATTCCTGATTGGTATAGGCAATCCGTTGTGCTTTTATGATGGGATACTTTGAAAAAATAATACAACCTAAGAAATAAGATTTTTCGGCAATCTGAATATCCTTTGAAAAGTAATTATACGGATAATTCTTATTGAAGTAAGTAGCGTGATTCGCAATGTCATTGGGCCGATCATTGGTGTTGTACTCCTGCATACATATAATATCAGGATTCCATTTTTGAATGGAATACGCAATATCCTGTGTGCGTAATTTTAAGGTGCTTGTTGCCTGATTGCCATTAAACCCTTTGACATTCCAGCTAATCACGCGACATATATTATCTTTCTTTTTTTGTGCCATATTCATACCCGGATGCCATGCCACCAAGGAAAATAGGGTTTCCCAGCCGATGGCTAAGGTAAATAAGGGAATGAGTGATAGTGATGGTTTTGCCAACAACCAAAAAATAAATAAAAGTAGTTGTGCAATAACAATATAAGGCGCGAGTAATCCTAAAAATCCATTAATCCAAATCAATGAAAGCGGTTTTATAAATAATGGATATAGGAATAAAAAAGTCAGCAGTAACTGTACTATTAAAAATATTTTTTTACCGATGCGTCTTATGCGTGATTTTTTAGCCATTGGTTTTTGGTGCTGCACTTTTATTTAACCAATGTAATAAATTATGCATCCATTTGCCTAAATCAACCCCATTTTTTAATAACAACACATAAACAACGCCCGTTAAAACCGATGTTACTGCAACAAGCGAATTCGCAAATTGGTAATTTGTTAGCGTTGCAATCTGTAATGCGAAATAAATAATACTTAGTATCCATACAGGAACGCCATTGCCAATATTGGCGATAAGTTTAAATCGAGGGGCTATTAATGTGGCGGCAATGCCTAACGCACTTACACTCATGCTGGCACCCATTAATGGAGAGGAAATAAAATTTGCGCCAACACCCAAGGACAACATTACGTAGGAAAGGCCACCCATTAAGCCGGCGTAAAAATAAATAGGAAACAAATGCCTATTGGATTGATTCATTTGTAACACATATCCAAATACAGTTAACCAAATCATATTGGTAAATAATTCCCAAAATCCGTCATGTATCCAATTAAAAGTAAATAAGCTCCAAATTTGTGTAAGCCATTGATCACCGCTGGTGGGCACTGTAAATAAATGGAATATATTTTTATAAAATAATTCAATAGGGGTGCCATCTAAAAAATAGATCACTTTAAAAAATCCCAACATAACATAGGCGACCAAATTGATCGCCAACAAAGCGACTAATGCATTATTGTCAGCACCTAATAGCGGTTTTTGATTTGGACCTTGTTGCATATACTGCTTGTTTAATCAACGATTACAAATAGGAGTTCCCTTTTTTCTTCCATAAATACACCAACACAAAACCTACAATAGCGCCACCCACATGGGCCCACCTTGCAACATTATCACCCGCTGAATTTTCCAACGCTTTATATAATTCAAAAGCAAAATATAAAATACCCAACCATTTTGCTTTAATGGGAAATAGGAAATAAATATAAATAAGGGTATTAGGAAATAAATATACAAATGCAATCAATATCCCAAACACAGCGCCACTTGCTCCTAAAGTAGCGGTATTAATTGTTTTATTATAATACGTTGTAATTAAATCCATTAATTCAGGTGCGAGGCCTGGTGTAGACAAACTCACTTTATTGTCACTTAATATACGTGTCAATGGAATGCGGTGTGCTTGCGCATACTTTAATACCGCATCTGCAAATCCTGGCGAATTAGATTTACTTAAGGTGAGCAAGGTTTGATACTCATTGCTTAAGGGAATAAACTCATAGGATAAAATAAGCAAATGTATCACTGCTGCACCCACACCACATAAAAAATAAAATAATAAAAAGCGTTTGGGTCCCCATACATTTTCAAGAATAGAACCAAACATCCAAAGGGCAAACATGTTTCCTAAAATATGCCAAAAGTCGCCGTGCAAAAACATATGTGTAATTAGCTGCCATGGTTGATACAGTTCACTTTGCCAGGCGTGCAATGCAAAATAATTTTCGATGGAGAAGCTACTCATGGGTCCGCCAAATGTATTTTGAGCTAAAAAAACTAACCCATTAATAATTAGTAAATTTTTAATGATGGTAGGTAATACTTCAAATCGGGTGGGCCTAAATTGATTCATTCGTAATATATTTTATAATAAATCGGTACGTTTTAATTGCACTACGTTTTCAATATGTAAAGTATGCGGAAACATATCCACCGGCTGTATTTTTGTTACCGTATACTTTTCACCTAATAAAGATAAGTCACGTGCCTGAGTTGCAGGATTACAACTTACATATACGATTAATGGTGCCTGTATCTCTAATAACTTTTTGACTAATTTATCATGCATCCCTGCGCGCGGCGGATCCGTAATAATGACATCTGGTTTACCATGGGTCTCAAAAAATGCATCATCGCATATATTTATGACATCCCCTGCAAAAAAAGCAGTATGTGCTAAATTGTTAATTCTTGCATTTTCCTTCGCATCTTCTATGGCGTCCGCTACTACTTCAACTCCAATTATTTTTTTAGCTTCTTTGCTACAAAAAATACCAATACTACCTGTGCCACAATATAAATCATACACCACTTCCTTACCAGTCAATTCAGCAAAGCTACGCGTTACTTGGTATAAGCTTTCGGCTTGTTTTGAATTGGTTTGAAAAAAAGATTTAGGACTAATTTTAAAATCAAAGTTTTCTAAAGCTTCTGTAATATAACCCGTGCCAAAATATACTTGTGGTACCAAATCCTGCATACTATCATTTCGCTTTTCGTTGATGGTATATAAAAGTGTAGTGATTTGAGGAAATTTTTTCAAGAACAAATTAAGTAATGCTTCTCTTTTTTCGCCTCCATCATATCCTAATATAATATTCACCATCCACTCCCCTTTGGTGGTATTGCGAATAAACATATTACGAAGCCAACCTTGGTGTTGTTTAATATTATAAAAAGGCATTTCATTTTCAATAGCAAACTGAACTGCTGTTTTTCTAATTTCATTAGTAGGTTCAGATTGTAAGTAACAGGTATCTATCTCCACCACTTTTTCAAAAAAACCTCTTGCATGAAAACCACCTGCGCCAATAGATTTAGTAGGTTCTAAACCTGCAGCCTTCATTGCTTTGAACTCCTCAAAGGGTATAAATTTTTCAGTCGCAAATGTATATTCTACTTTATTACGATACCCTTGGGTTTCCTTGGCTCCTAATATGGGTGGGATAACTGGTAAAGGTATTTTAGCAATGCGCGTTAAATTATCAAATACTTGTTTGTGTTTGTAAACCAACTGCTGTTCATAGGGTAGCATCTGCCATTGACAACCACCGCATACACCAAAGTGCGTACAAAAAGGTTTTACACGAATAGGTGAATAGGTATGAAATTTTTTAACAAACCCCTCTCCCCAATCAGCTTTGTTTTTTTGGAGTTGCACATCTACCACATCCCCCGGTACTGCGCCTTCCACAAAAATCACCTTACCATTCACTCTTGCCAGTGATTTTCCTTCAGCTGCATAATCTTCAATAAGGACATTTTCTAATAAAGGGGCTTCTTTCTTTTTTCTCACGATAGCAAAGGTAATACCGATGGATTAAAATATGGGTAAAACCGAATTTTAATTGTGATTTGTTTTATTGATAAACGCTTATTTTTACAGCAATATTTAAATAACCTCACTTTAATAAAATGAGCATTAAAAAAGCGATCTTCTTATTTGTGTTTTTACCAAGCTTTTGCTTTGCACAAACCAAAAAGCCAACTACAAAAAGCAATACGAGCAGTGTTGCTAATAAGCCAACAGTAAATTCACTAGGGCACCGTATACAGATTAGCCTAAAACCATACCAAAATACCAAAATATATATTGGCACCAATTATGGTAACTCACGCGTACTCGCCGATTCTGCAATTTTAAATGACAAAAGTGAGGGTGTTTTTGCATCTAGTAAAAAATTAACACCAGGGATCTATTTTGTGGTATCTCCCAAATATGCCATCTTATTTGATTTTTTGGTGGATGAAAATCAAAAATTTAAAATTATTGCAGACACCAATAACTTAAGTGATGTTTCCATTATTGGCTCGAATGATAATACCATTTTTAAAAATTATTCGAAATCGATGAATGATATTGGTGCGCAGCTGGGTGATATTGAAAAAGCATATAAATCAGCCAACAATGCTACTGACTCAATAGCGCTTACAAATAAATATAATGATAAGAAAAAGGAGATGAACGAAAAGCGCCTAGCAATTATGAAAGGGCAGCCTAATTCAATGACTGCTTATTTTTTAAATGTAATGCAACGCCCTGATGCGCCGGCAATTCCAATAGTGAATGGCAAAGCGGATTCCACTTACCCTTTTTATTATGTAAAAAATCACTTTTGGGATAATGTAGTGTTCAATGATAACCGCTTGGTACGAACACCCTTTTTTGAAGCTAAGCTAGATGAGTATTTCAAGAATTATGTTTCTCGTGATCCGGACTCAATTATTGAGGAAGTGCAATACATGTTAACCGTTGCAAAAACGGGTAATGAAATTTATCCATTTTTACTTTTTAAATTTACGAATAAATATATCACCCCTGAATTCATGGGTCAGGACAAAGTATTCCTACATATTTATCAAAACTTTTTTGCCAAAGGGGATACCGTTTTATTGAATGAAGCTTCAAAAAAATCAATCACTGAACGCGCCTATAGTATGATGGCCAATCAACTTGGCCTGGCCGCGCCACCATTGGTTATAAATGATATTGATGATAAAAAAATATCTTTATACGATATCGCTTCTCCTTATACTTTTGTTGCATTTTGGGATCCTACTTGTAGTCATTGTAAAGTGGAAATTCCACGGGTGGATTCTTTTTATAAAGCTATTTGGAGTAAATTAAATGTAAAAGTGCTTTCTGTCAATATCAATTTTAAAGAATTGACTGCATGGAAAAATTTTATCAAAGAAAATAAATTAGAAGGCTGGATGCATGCTTACCAAACTGAGGCTGATTTAAATAAAGAAATTCAACAAGGGAAACCTACCACCATTCGTCAATTATACGATGTATTTAAAACACCCACTTTTTATTTACTCGATGCAAATAAAAAAATTATCGCCAAAAATTTAAGCATTGAACAGTTCAATGATTTTTTAGTCAATACTGGCAATAAAAAAGCGCCTTAGTTAAGGCGCTTTGAATTATTTGTATAAGACTGTTTTACTAAAATACAGCAGCAACTACATCTTTAACCACTTTTGGTTTCCCTAAAGTATAGTAATGTAATACCGGTACGCCAGCGGCTTTTAACTCCTTACTTTGCTGTATCAACCATTCTGTTCCCACTTGCTCACAAGCCTCATCGGTAGTGGCAGCCAACATTGCAGTAGATAAATCAGTAGGTATATCTACATAAAATATATTTGGTAAAATAGTCAACTGCTTTTTATTGGTGATGGGTTTTAAGCCTGGAATAATAGGCACATTAATACCAATACTTCTGCAAGCGTCCACATATTCAAAATATTTTTTGTTATCAAAAAACATTTGTGTCATGATATATTGTGCACCTGCATCTACTTTTTCTTTGGCTTTTTGTAAATCAAATTCCATGCTTGGCGCTTCAAAATGTTTTTCAGGATAGCCCGAAACACCCATACAAAAATTACTCTTGCTGCCATTAATAATGTCCTTATCCAAATAAATACCATTATTTAATCCAACGACTTGCTTTAATAATTCAATGGCTTGCTTATTGCCATTGTGCTCTGGCACAAAAGTTTTTTGTCCTTTTTCAGCATCCCCTCTTAAAACCAATACATTATCAATACCTAAAAATTGCAAATCAATTAATGCATCTTCCGTTTCTCTTTTTGAAAATCCACCACAAATAATATGCGGCACTGCATCTACATTATAATGATTCATAATTGCCGCACAAATACCTACCGTACCGGGGCGTTTACGTACATCTACTTTTTCCTCCACACCTGCTGCGTTGGTGCGAATAATAGTTTCGCTACGATGATAGGTGACATTAATCCAAGAAGGCTTAAACTCCATCAGTGGATCTAAGTGCTCATAAATGTAAGCGATGGTTTTTCCTTTTAAAGGGGGTAATACTTCAAAGGATACTAGGGTGTCTTTTGCTTTTGCTAAATGTTCAATTACCTGCATAGTGTACAAAAATAGTTAATATTAGTTTCCAATGAGTCAAATCCTATATTTCCCCTTATTTTTGTATAAATATACATTGTGATACTCGCTATACATACCGACAAATTAATTAAACAATATAAGGGCCGCAAAGTAGTGGACAATGTGAGTATTTCGGTAAAGCAAGGGGAAATTGTAGGACTATTGGGACCAAATGGCGCCGGAAAAACGACTACTTTTTACATGGTTGTTGGATTAATTGCACCAGATGAAGGCCGTGTATTTTTAAATGACGCAGATATTACCAAACTGCCCATGTATAAGCGGGCACAAATGGGCTTGGGTTATTTACCACAGGAAGCAAGTGTGTTTCGAAAACTATCGGTCGCTGATAATATTATGGCCGTTTTAGAAATGACCAAATTAACAAAAGGCGAAAGAGAACATAAATTAGAATCACTTTTAGATGAATTTAATTTACACCAGGTCCGAAATAATTTTGGAGATAGTTTAAGCGGTGGGGAACGTCGTCGTACTGAAATTGCGCGCGCATTATCGGTGGATCCTAAATTTATTTTATTAGACGAACCCTTTGCTGGCGTGGATCCTATCGCAGTTGAAGATATACAGTCTGTAGTAGCTAGATTAAAATTAAAAGACATTGGCATTTTAATTACCGACCACAATGTCAACG
>CALLKA010000057.1 GCA_938008665.1 uncultured Bacteroidota bacterium | reverse complement strand
AGCAAAGTTTCTTGGTGTACCAAATAACATACTGGATGCGAAACCAACAGCTGGATTATGGGAAGGACAAACAGATGAGGGTGAATTTGGATTTAGTTACTCAGAAGCAGATGAGGTTTTGGATTTTATTATTTCAGAGATAAACGACCTCCTCACAGACGGATAATTTCTGATATTTTAAAATAATGAAAAGAGATGGACAATTATTATGAACGTGCCGTTCCTTTAATCACACCACGACATTTTGACGATTGGCAACTACAATTAAAGGGTTCCATGGTTTCGTCTAAGAAGCTTGCATAGTCTAATGTAAGTTCTTCTCCTTTCGTAATGGCTCTATTGGTATATACATTTAGTCCAATATATTCACAATTGGCATCGCAACTATGATTTTGAGGAGACCACTCTTCGGGCGCTGAAGCCCATAAAATATAAACCTCCTTGCTAATTGGGTAAGCGTATCTTCTGAAATTTAATTTTTCATTTTCATTCCAATTTTCGTCAACATATTTTTTGGTAACAATACGTTGTGCTTTTTCTTCGCCCTTAAATAATAAAGTGCCCGCCGGCAAATCAAATTTGGCATAAATCCCGTAACCCGCTATGGCATTGCCTTTTATGACATGTTTTTTTTGTTTTCTTTGAAATCGTGCCAAACCCTCAATAATAATTCTTTCTAAAAATCCTCTCTGACCTGCACCATCATGTTGTAAAATATAATCCGCAGACCCCTCATATCCTTCGGCATAAAAAACAGAACAGGTAAAATTAATTTCTAGAAAAAATATTTCACCCTTATGGTTCATTCTAAAATCCATTCTTGCATAACTCACCCCATTAAAAGAAGTAAAAACCTGTGCTGCGATATCTTGAAGTTTACTTGCTAATAATTTATCTGTAACTGGAATATTCGCATTGGGGTGTAGTTCGGAAGTTTTTAATGCATAGGATTTGTAACTAAATCCCGTAGGAAAAATATATTCCACCGGCACAAATCTGGTACAAGTTTTTCCATCGGGATTGGCACATACTAAAACGGTAAACTCTCTACCCTGAATGTATTCTTCCACCAAGGCCGATCCAAACTCTTTTAATATGGCTTTTACTTTTAACAGTAAAGCAGCTTCATCATTCACCCTGCTAGCATCATCAACCCCTAAACTATCACCCGCTTTAGCAGGTTTTACAAATAAGGGGAATTGCAGATGGCCGGGCAATTGATTTAGTTCAGTTTCATCTTCAATAAGTATATGCGCTGGCGTTTTTACATTTTCACAAAATGCCAAATACTTCATAGTGGCTTTAGGAGGATCGTATAAATTAATACTTGGTCCTGTATAAGGTAATTCAAGTAGCTCAAGGCTGGCAATAACATCAATTGATGGCACTTTCCATTCCAAATAACCTTCACATAAATTAATGTATATATCGTAATTATTTTCCTTAAGTTGTTTGAGTTGTTGGTAGGTAGTTAGTTTATTTAAAA
>CALLKA010000056.1 GCA_938008665.1 uncultured Bacteroidota bacterium | reverse complement strand
CATGGCATATTCAGATAAAGTAATCGATCATTATTCTAATCCTAAAAATGTAGGAACATTAGATAAGGCTTCTAAAAGTGTAGGAACTGGTTTAGTTGGTGCACCAGAATGTGGTGACGTAATGCGTTTACAAATCGAAGTAGATCAAGCAACAGGCGTTATCACAGATGCAAAATTCAAAACTTTTGGTTGCGGTTCTGCTATTGCTTCTTCTTCATTAGCTACAGAGTGGTTAAAAGGAAAAACAATCGACGAGGCTGTGAAAATTGACAATATGGATTTAGTAGAGGAATTAAATTTACCTCCAGTTAAAATACATTGCTCCGTTTTAGCAGAGGATGCCATTAAAGCGGCCATCAATGATTTCCGTTCAAAAAATGGATTGGAAGAATTAGTATTCGAACAAAGTCATGTTTAGTCTGCAAAATTGAATTACTAAAAAATGAGTGAAGTAGCCCAAGAAAATTCCATTTATGTAAGTGCGAAAGCAAAGGAAAAAGTCATGCAGTTAATGCAGGATGCAGGTGTCGTGGGCGATGCTAGTTATTTTTTACGTGTGGGTGTGGTTGGTGGCGGCTGTTCAGGCTTAAGCTACAAGCTTGATTTTGATAATGAAATAAAGCCGATGGATCAGGTATTTGAAGATAATGGTATCAAAATAGTCACTGATTTAAAGAGCTTCCTTTATCTAGTCAATACCGAGTTGGAGTTTTCGGATGGACTCAATGGCAAGGGTTTTTATTTTAATAACCCCAATGCAAGTCGTAGTTGTGGATGTGGCGAAAGTTTCGCAGTATAGCAGTATTTAATTCAAAAAAAAGAAATACAAAATAGTCCCACCTAATTCCGAGTATTCGGCAAGGGGTCGGGGCTATTTTTTTTGTAGCTTTGGCTTATGTGGTCAATATGTAAAAAAGAGTGGACACAATATTTTAGTAGCCTAACAGGGTATTTAATTATTAGCTTTTACTTAGTAGTGAATGGGCTATTGTTATTTGTGATACCCAACTATAATTTACTTGATTTTGGCTATGCAAGCTTGCAAGTATACTTTGATTTTGCCCCATGGTTTTTATTATTATTGGTGCCCGCCATAACCATGCGAAGTTTTTCTGACGAGTTTAAGCAGGGCACGTATGAAGTGTTACATAGCTTGCCTTTTTCTTCCTTACAATTGGTGCTTGGAAAGTTATTGGGTAGTTTGCTCATTGTTATTGCAGCTATTGCCCCCACCATTTTTTATGCAGTTGTTTTAGACGCTTTAAGTGCAACTGGGGGAATAGATTGGGGAGCCACTTTTGGGAGCTATATTGGACTATTTTTTTTAGGTGCCGTATATACGGCAGTGGGCGTGTTTGCGAGTAGTTTGACAAAAAATAGCGCCATCGCTTTATTGCTTTCCATCATTCTTTCTATTTTATTATTACAAAGTTTTGATTGGTTAAGTAGGGTCTCTTTTTTTGCGAATGGCTACGACTTTTATATAAAGCAATTGGGATTGTCATTGCATTATAATAATATGAGCAAGGGGTTGATCAAGATGACCGATATGATTTACTTTATTTCCATTTTAGCATTATTTATATTGGGCACCATCGAAAATTTAAAAGGAAAAATTAAATATGTATTTTTATTAATTGCAATCATCGGTACAAACTATCTAAGTAATATATTCCCTTTTCAGTTGGATTTAACCAAGGAAAAAAGGTACACTTTAAGTACGAGTTCTACTGAGGTGATTAGTCAAATACAAGCACCAGTGACGGTACATTTGTATTTAGGCGGGGACTTGCCATCCAATTATAAAACCATATCCAATGCGGCTATTGCATTATTGGATCAATTGCATCAAATTAATCCAAGTTCAATTAAATGGAATTTAGAAATCCCTAATCAGTCAGTCAGCGATACTGCTTTATATGTTTTGTATGACAGTTTATCCAAATTAGGGTTGCCAATTGAAAGAATACAACAAGGAACCGGCGGCGCCGACAAAAGAGTGGATCAGTTAATTATTCCAGGTGCATTGGTGGAAGTGGACGGGCAAAAACCATACGCCATTGATTTACGCAGTTCAAAAAAATATTTTAAACCTTATAATATTGTTAAGGATATACCAGAAGTGGATGAAGAAGCTAGTGCAAATGCGGCGGAAGCATTGTTAGAATATAAATTTATACAAGCCATCTATTTATTAAATCGTAAGACAGTACCAACCATTGCCTACTTAATTGGAAATGGACAGCCGGTTAATTTAACAGTGAATGATATCGGAGAAACTTTAAAGGATCAATATGATTTATCGGTATTTGATTTAAGTAAAGGATTCCCAGACGCAACTAAAATAAAAACATTACTTATAGTAAAACCAACCATCCCATTTAGCGATCTAGATAAATTAAAAATTGACCAATATGTTATGGGTGGCGGAAACATAATTTGGGCGATTGATAAATTATTTGCCGAGTATGATAGTTTACAAAAAACAGATGGGTCCTACGTTTCATTTGATCGCGGATTAGCCTTGGATGATTTATTATTTAAGTATGGAATTCGTATCAACTCAAATTTGATTCAGGATTTAAACTGCGCCAAATTACCGTTGGTGGTGGGTACACAAGGGGACGGATCTCCATTGATTAAAAGAGTGCCCTGGCCCTATTATCCTTTTTTAAATGGGAATGATAATCATCCTATTGCGCAAAATATGGATCGTGTATTGTCTTTGTTTCCTTCCAGTATTGATACCATAGCGTCCAAAGGCGTTAAACATACTGTTTTGTTAGCAACAGATACAAGTTCCCGAAGTTTGCCTTCACCAGCGCAGGTCTCATTGAATTCAGTGAAAGGGGAGGAGGATATGGTGCAATTTAATCAACATCATTTTCCAATAGCAGTATTATCTGAAGGGAATTTTAATTCTTTTTTTGCAAACAGGTTATCTCAAGTATTAAAAGACAGTGTTCAGCAAAATTTAGGCGTCGCTTATTTATCCAAGGGTAAGCCTGCGAAACAAATCTTTATTTCAGATGCTGATCTATTTACAAATAAGGTAGATAAGTCCAATGGCCCTTTACCTATGGGTATGATTCCATTTGAATCCTACCAATTTGCTAATCGTGATTTCTTTGTTAATACAATTCAATACTTAAATGAGCCTGTAGGATTGCTTGACAGTAGAAATAAGGGAATTGTGTTAAGGTTATTGGATAAAACCAAGGTGGCCGAGAATCGACTTTTCTGGCAATGGATGCTTTTGATAGGCCCTGTTGTTATACTTTCCTTATTTTTTTATTTTTGGACCCAATATCGCCAACGTCGTTTTGGGGCTTCGTAAATCTAGTATTATCTTTACTTTATGACAACAGATCAAATTGTATACACAGTTTTCGGAATTGTAATTTTAGTTGCTTTAACACTTGACTTAGGATTTTTAAGTAAAAAAAATACCACCATTACTATTCGCCAGGCGATGCGCCAAACCTTTTTATGGGTTTTATTAGCGCTCGGTTTTTTTGTGTTTATGTGGATTGAAGAAGGACAAAAAATTGCATTTGAGTATTTGAGCGGCTATTTGATGGAGTGGAGTTTAAGTATTGATAATATTTTTGTTTTTATTTTAATTTTTGATGCATTTAAGGTGAAAGAAATACATCTTTCGCGGGTGCTTTTAATTGGAATTTTAGCAGCAATTGTCTTCAGAGTTTTATTTATAACATTGGGTGTAGCCCTCGTCGCACAATTTGCTTGGATATTATATATTTTTGGTGTGTTTTTATTATATACGGGGTATAAAATGTTTGTGGCTGATGAGGAGAGCTCATTTGATCCACATGAATCAAAAATTTATAAATTTTTGAAAAGCTTTTTACCGCTAACAACTTCAGATGGAGATGGGAGGTTTATGATTCGCCAAAATGGAAAGCCCGTGTATACCACTTTATTTGTGGTGGTTATTTTACTTGCAGCTATTGATATTGTATTTGCACTTGATTCCATTCCAGCAGTCATGGGGATTTCAATGAATAGTTTAGTCATATATACTTCCAATATTTTTGCCATTTTAGGATTGCGCTCCTTATTCTTTTTGTTGCGGGGCGCTGTTAATGAATTTGAGCATTTGCAAAAAGGAATCGCCCTTGTTTTAATCTTTATAGGTGTAAAAATGCTAGGGGAGCATTATATCAATATGGTGATGGATAAAAACACACAAGTTTTATTGTCCTTATTAGTGATTTTATTTTCTATCACTGGCTCTATATTGTATTCCATCTTTTCGAATAAGCAAAAAAATCTACCTAAGGATTTAAAGGATAATTCAATTTAATCAAATCATTTAGTTGTCATATACTATTGAACATATTGCAGGCTGGCTAAAAACAAATTCTGTTATTAAAAAACCAGCGCATATTGCTCATTTACTTACGGACAGCCGTCGACTCATTTATCCTGAAACCAGTTTATTTTTTGCTATTACTACTGGGCAAAATGATGGCCACTTATATGTTGAAGAATTAATGCAGCGTGGCGTATTTAATTTTGTAGTAAAATCAAATTTTGACACGCGCATTTTTCCCGATGCTAACTTTTTAAAAGTAGATGATGTACTTGGCGCTTTACAAATCATTGCCAGTCATCACCGGGCCCAATTTACCTATCCAGTGATAGGAATCACAGGGAGTAATGGCAAAACCATAGTCAAGGAATGGTTAAATCAATTACTCGCGAACCGCTATCATATAATTCGAAGTCCACGTAGTTACAATTCACAAATTGGGGTACCCTTAAGTGTTTGGGAAATGGATGGTAAACACCAATTGGCCATTTTTGAAGCAGGAATTTCACAAAAAGGCGAGATGGATGCATTGGCAAATATAATACAGCCAACTATTGGCATTTTGACGAGTATGGGAACGGCACATCAAGAAGGTTTTGAAAATGAAACGGAGAAAAGAAATGAAAAATGGATATTATTTCAAAAAGCACAAGTAATTATTGCGCCATTATCGGAATTGGTATTGGATCATAGGAATGTTGCGCATAATGCAGGTTATCCATCTATCATTACTTGGACAAGAACAGGTGAAGCCACTTTAAAAATACAAAGCGAAAAAATTATACAGGGACAAACGCATTTGCAGGCCAATTACCATGGAACCGATTTGCAATTACTTATTCCTTTTACGGATTTGATTTCCGTCAATAATACGATTACCTGCTTACTCACATTGTTACATCTGAAAGTGCCGCTATCTGAGATACAGGAAGGAATCATTCAATTAAGGCATTTAGATATGCGGATGCAAATTAAAAAAGGCATTCAACAATGTTATATTTTGAATGACAGCTACAGTAATGATATACATTCATTACAATTGGCCTTAACCTATGCAACACAACAAGCGGGGGCATTGCCTATCACTTTAATTTTATCTGACATCGCTCAGCTTAATCAGAATTCAGTTCAATATGATGATTTACTTCGGCAATTAGTTGTTTTCCCAATAAAAAAACTCATCACCATTGGACCGGAATTAGCTAAGGCACTACAACAAAATAACGAATTACAAAATAAGGGTGTTCATGTGATTAGTTTTGATACCACCCATCAGTTCATTCATCAAATGGATATACATTCCTTTAAAGAGGAATTTATTCTGATAAAAGGGGCCCGCGTTTTTGAATTAGAAAAAATAAATGAATTGTTGCAGTTGCAGGTTCATAAAACCATGGCGGAAATTAATTTAACCACGCTCGTGAGTAATTATAAAAAAATTAAAACGGTTGTGGGGCCCAAAGTAAAAATGATGGCCATGGTGAAGGCATTTGGTTATGGGTCAGGTAGTATTGAAGTAGCGCGCATTTTACAATTTCATCATGTTGATTATTTATCTGTCGCTTATGCAGATGAAGGTGTTGCTTTAAGGCAAGCGGGCATCCATGTTCCAATTATGGTAATGAATGTAGATGAAACTACTTTTGATACTTTAGTAAAGTATCATTTAGAACCTGAGATATTTTCCTTTTCGCAATACCAACAATTTGATCAGTATATAATAAATCAAGCGATTTCAAATTTTCCTATTCATATAAAATTAAATACGGGAATGAATCGATTGGGTTTTGATATGGATACCATTGAAAGTTTATGTAGCGCATTAAAGACTAATTCGCGATTAAAAGTGCAATCTATTTTTAGCCATTTAAGTGCAAGTGGGAATAAATCTTTTGAAACATTCACGCACTTGCAACTTGATTTATTTAAAAAAGCTGCTCAAAAAATTGAAACAGCCTTGGGTTATGTAACCCTAAAACATATTGCAAACTCAGATGCAATATTAGTAGACCCCGTTTTTCATTTAGATATGGTGCGATTAGGTATTGGATTGTATGGTACTAGCCAAGGACCGCTTGCGCTAGAACCCGTTATCCAGTTAACTACGACCATTTCACAAATTCGACATTTGAAAAAAGGAGATACGGTAGGATACAATCGCGCCGGCCTGTTATTGCGTGATAGTATAATTGCTACCGTGCGACTAGGCTATGCGGATGGCTACAGCAGACAATTGGGATTAGGGAAAGGTGCCATGTGGGTGAATGGTTTATTGGCGCCCATTGTTGGAGATGTATGTATGGATATGACCATGATTGATATCACAGATATTCCATCCGTCAATGAAGGAGATTCGGTACAAGTATTTGGCAAAAATTTAGCACTTACGCAAGTTGCAAAGTGGGCAGGAACCATCCCGTATGAAATTTTAACTTCCATTGGACAAAGAGTAAAAAGAATCTATATTGAAGACTAACTTATCAAAGTATTATCTTTGCACATCATTATAATTTTAAATTGGTATGAACGGAAAAAAAATAGTTGCATTAGTTGCCTTGATTATTTTTATTGATCAAGCATTAAAGTTTTATATTAAATTAAATTATTTTATTGGCGAGGAGCATGCAATCATCGGAACATGGGCCAGACTTCACTTTGTGGAGAACGAAGGCATGGCATGGGGTTTAAAGTGGGGCGGTAATATTGGAAAAATCGCCTTAACCTTATTTAGATTAGTAGCTGTGGTATGGGGCGTATTTTTAATAAAAGGGTTTGTAGAAAAAAAGTACCACAATGGTTTTTTATTTTGTGCAGCACTCATTTTTGCAGGCGCGTTGGGAAATTTAATTGACAGCATTTTTTACGGTGTCATATTTGAAGCAAGTGTTCCTTACACAACCATGGTAGCACAGTTATTTCCTTTGGGCGGAGGGTATGCGCCTTTATTACAAGGAAAAGTAGTGGACATGTTTTATTTTCCCATTATTCAAAATGCACACTTTCCATCCTGGTTCCCCATTTGGGGCGGGGAGGAGTTTGAGTTTTTTAGACCTGTTTTCAATGTGGCAGATGCGGCAATAAGCACAGGCGTAATTTCTTTGTTTGTTTTTCAAGGCAAATTTTTCAAGGATCCCGAACATACCACTCCCGAAAGCCCATCTAAACCTATTTTGTAGGGGTATTGGCCCTGTTTTGACCAAAAAATGGCCTGGCCTTTTTTACAAGCTTATTCGTACCTTCGTGCCCTAAAAATGAGCTAGGATAAGCGTTTTATGAATAAAAAGTACACAGAATTTAATGGACTCCATTTGCCTACCATTGAGGCAGAAATTTTGGCTGCCTGGAAAGCAGAACAAGCATTTGAGCAATCGGTTACCCTAAGAGAGGGAAAAACCCCTTTTGTATTTTACGAGGGACCACCAAGTGCCAATGGAATGCCAGGAATACATCATGTTATTTCAAGGACCTTAAAAGATATGGTTTGTCGCTATAAAACCATGCAAGGATTTCAAGTGAAGCGAAAAGGTGGTTGGGATACCCATGGGTTGCCTGTGGAGTTAGGCGTTGAAAAAGAACTAGGCATTACGAAAGAAGATATCGGAAAAAAAATAACAGTAGAGGAGTACAATCAAAAATGTCGCGAAGCAGTATTGCGTTATAAAAAAGAATGGGATGATATCACTAACAAAATGGGTTATTGGGTTGATTTGAATAATCCCTATATCACTTTTGAAAATAATTACATCGAAACACTTTGGTGGATATTAAGTACCCTATATAAAAAAGGATACTTGTATCAAAGTGTAAGTATACAACCTTATTCCCCTGCGGCAGGAACAGGATTAAGTTCACATGAATTAAATCAACCAGGTACCTACAAGGATGTAAAAGATACTTCGGTGGTTGCGATGTTCAAGGCAATACAATGCAGTGACAGTAAATTTTTGTTTGATGCAGCTGCGACAAATGATAAAAACCATGAAGTGTATTACATGGCATGGACCACCACACCATGGACATTGCCATCTAATTTGGGTTTAACGGTTGGTCCTAATATTGATTATGCTTTAGTAGCAACCTATAATCCATATACTGCATTACCTGTGAATGTGGTTATAGCAAAAGCATTGATCTCGAAATATTTTAAGGAAGAAGGATTAACGATAGAAACATTTGCAGCGGGAGATAAAATTGTTCCATGGAAAGTGATTACAGAATTTAAAGGGGCAAAGTTAAATGGGTTACGCTATGAGCAGTTATTGCCTTTTGAAGCTAATGATCCTGCAACCTTTGAAGGCGATCCATTTAAAATAGTGCTTGGTGATTTTGTAACCACTGAAGACGGAACTGGTATTGTACATACTTCACCTGCATTTGGAGCGGATGATTACAAAGTAGGACAAAAAAATAACTTAGGTATTATCACATTGGTGGATAGACAAGGCAAATTCATTGAAGGCGTGGGAGAATTTAGTGGTAGGTACGTTAAAAATTATAAGGACGAAAAGGAGTTTCAAGATGTGAATGTAGATATCTCTGTTAAGTTGAAAAAAGAAAACAGGGCGTTTAAGGTGGAAAAATACGAACACAATTATCCGCATTGCTGGAGAACAGATAAGCCTATTTTATATTATCCATTAGATGCTTGGTTTATAAAAACTACAGCAGTTAAGGATCGCCTAGTTGAATTAAATAAAACGATTAACTGGAAACCAAAGAGCACTGGAGAAGGTCGCTTTGGTAATTGGTTAGAAAACATGGTGGACTGGAATTTATCTCGAAGCAGGTATTGGGGCACCCCATTGCCCATTTGGAGAACTGAAGATGGCACAGAAGAAATTTGCATAGGATCGATACAAGAGTTAACGACACTTTTTATTGCTGCAAAAGAAAAAGGCTATAACAAAGAAGTGAATTTGCAAATAGTAGATGGCAAATTAGACGTTGATTTACATAAACCATTTGTTGATCAAATTGAATTATTGAGTGCAACAGGTCAACCCATGAAAAGGGTTTCCGATTTAGTGGATGTTTGGTTTGATTCGGGCGCGATGCCATATGCGCAATGGCATTATCCATTTGAGAATAAGGATTTAATTGACAAAGGACAAGCATTTCCTGCTGACTTTATTTGTGAAGGCGTGGATCAAACGCGCGGATGGTTTTATACATTGCATACACTCGGTGTTTTGTTATTTGATAGCGTTGCCTATAAAGCTGTAATGAGTAATGGTTTGGTACTCGATAAGAATGGCAACAAAATGAGTAAGCGTTTAGGCAATGTGGTAAATCCATTTGAAACATTACAAACTTATGGTGCGGACGCAACCAGATGGTATTTGGTTACCAATGCTTCACCCTGGGATAATTTAAAGTTTGATTTATCTGGAATTCAAGAAGTACAAAGAAAATTCTTCGGCACTTTATATAATACCTATCAATTTTTTGTGTTGTATGCAAATGTGGATGGGTTTCGTTTTGAACAAGATTATATACCCGTAAATAAAAGACCAGAAATTGATCGTTGGATTATTTCTTCCTTAAATAGTTTGGTGCAAACCGTAACGGTTGCCATGGACGATTTTGAGCCAACCATTGCAGGTCGTGCAATAGAAACATTTGTGGATGAGCATTTGAGTAACTGGTATGTTCGTTTATGTCGTCGTCGTTTTTGGAAAGGCACATATACGGAAGATAAAATTGCTGCATATCAAACCTTGCATGAGTGTATTGAAACCATTATTCGTTTAATGGCACCTATTGCACCATTCTTCTGTGATCAAATATTTAGAAATTTAAATAGTGTTACTACAAAGCATAAACAAACATCAATTCATCATGTTGATTTTCCGGTAGCAGATACTACAAAAATTGATACTGCTTTAGAAGAACGCATGCAAATGGCACAAGATATTTGTTCATTGGTATTGTCCATTCGTAAAAAGGTAAACATCAAAGTTCGTCAACCGCTTCAAAAAATATTAATTCCAGTGTTAGATCCGAAAATGAAGGATGCGATTAGCTTAATGGAAGAACTTATTTTGGCAGAGGTAAACGTTAAAGAAATAAATTATATAACTGAAACAGAGGGGGTGATTAGCAAAAAGCTAAAACCCAACTTTAAATTATTGGGCGCCAAATTGGGCACCAAGATGAAACAAGCTTCAGCTGTTATTACTGCATTAAGTCAGTTACAAATTAGCCAGCTTGAAAAGGACGGTTCCCTCAACTTGGACGTGGAGGGCACAATGATCCCCTTGTTATTGAGCGAGGTCGAAATTATAGCGGAAGATATTCCTGGTTGGAGCGTTGCCGTAAAAAATGCGCTCACAGTGGCCCTTGATATTACTTTAAGCCCGGCTTTATTGAAGGAAGGTAATGCCAGAGAATTGGTAAATAGGGTTCAAAACATCCGAAAAGAGGCCAATTTTGAGCTAACAGACAAGATTTTACTCCGAATTGTGGATAACACAGATTTGAAGGACTCTATTAATGAATTTTCAGATTATATTTGCCGCGAAATCCTGGCATTGGAAATAGACTGGGTCCCGGCTTTGGAAGACGGGGTGGATGTCGAAATAAATGACCAAAAATTAAGGATTTCAGTACTACAAAAAGGATAATTATGGCTACAAAAAAACCAGCTCCTAAAAAAGCAGCACCTGCAAAAAAAGCGGCTCCTGCAAAAAAGGCAGCACCTGCAAAAAAAGTGGCACCCGTAAAAAAAGCAGCGCCTGCAAAAAAAGCGGTTCCAGCAAAAAAAGCAGTTCCAGCGAAAAAGGCAGCACCAGCGAAAAAAGTGCTTCCAGCAAAAAAAGCGGCACCAGCGAAAAAAGCGGTTCCAGTAAAAAAAGTAGTACCCGCGAAAAAAGCTGCGCCTGTTAAAGCACCTATTAAAAAAGCAACCCCTATCAAAGCCCCAATAAAGAAAGCAGCACCTGCAAAAAAAGTGGTTGTTCCTGTTAAAAAAGCAGTTCCTGTAAAGGCAGCACCAACAAAACCTGTTGTGGTAGCAAAGCCAGTTGAAAAATATGTTCCGCCTGCAAAGCCGGTTCCAAAAATTCCAACTCCTCCAGTAAAACCAGTTCGTAAAGCATTAGAGCCTATTAAGGATGTAAAAGTTCCAAAAATAAATAGTAAAAGTAGTGTGCCTTACCAACCAGGGTATGTTCCAATGGAGAAGAGAAAAGAAATAGAAAGATCAACAGAAACATTAGTTAAATATTCCGACGCGGAGTTGGCAGAATTCAGAGATTTAATTTCAAAGAAATTAGAAGCTGCTAAAAAAGAACTAGTTTACTTGCAAGGTTTAATCACGCGTAAAGATGAATTAGGTGGTGATAATGATGATGCAAGATATATGACTATGGAAGATGGTAGTATTAGCATGGAAAGAGAACAACTTGGTCAAATGGCAAGTCGTCAACTTACTTTCATTGACCATCTTGAAAAAGCGTTAATGCGTATTCAAAACAAAACCTATGGTATTTGCAGAGTTACTGGCCGTTTGATTGATAAGGCTCGTTTACGCGCTGTACCACATGCAACCTTAAGCTTAGAAGCTAAATTAGGCTATGTAAAAAATAGTTCAGAACAATAAGCTAAGTGATTATAAAAATAGTGAACCCCTGGTAGCAATATCGGGGGTTTTTTATTTTACCTCCTGCATCTCAATTAGTTTTTGGTAATAACCATTTTGCGCCAAAAGCGTTTCGTGATTACCTCTTTCCACAATTTTTCCTTTTTGCATTACGATGATTTCGTCTGCGTGTCGGATTGTGGACAATCGGTGAGCGATAACAATGGAGGTTCTGTTTTGCATCATATTGTTAATGGCGTCCTGCACTAATTTTTCACTTTCAGTATCTAATGCCGATGTGGCTTCATCTAAAATTAAAATGGGTGGATTTTTTAAAACGGCACGTGCAATGGTTAAACGTTGACGTTCACCACCACTCAGTTTACTACCTCTATCCCCAATGGTACTATTAAATCCACCTTCTTTTTTTATGATAAAATCATATGCATTTGCAATTTTTGCTGCTGCTATAATTTCATCTTCCGTTGCTTCTGGTTTACCTAATGCAATATTAGCGGCTATGGTATCATTGAATAAAATAGGTTCTTGTGTAACAATACTTATTTGTTTTCGTAAGCTATGTAAGCTATAGTTTTTGATATTAATACCATCGATTAAAAGTTGCCCTTCGCTCACGTCATGAAACCTTGGAACTAAATCGGCTAAAGTACTTTTGCCTGCGCCAGAAGACCCAACCAGCGCAACTAATTTTCCTTTTTTTACTGTTAAATTAATATTATGCAAAATGGAATCGTCTTGGTAGGAGAACCCCACATTTTCAAAACTAATGCTGTCCTTAAATTCATTTAATAGCATAGGATCTGCAATATCATTCACGGTCACAGGGGCTTCCAAAATTTCATTTAAACGATCAAGGGTGGCAGTACCTCTATTAACGTTATAAATCGCTTGAGATAAGGCTTTTGCAGGATTTATTATTTGAGAGAATAAGGCAACATAAGTAATAAATGAACCTGGCGATAAAATATCACCGTTTAAAACCAAGTTACCTCCAAACCATAATACACCAGACAAGATGGTAACGCCTAAAAATTCTGAAATGGGTGATGCCAAATCGCGACGGTAGGAAATCCTATTTTTAATTCCAAATATATCATCAATGAGTCCGTAAAATTGTTTCTTAACTTTTTGTTCTGCATTAAAACCTTTTATGATTCTTAATCCTGTCAAGGTCTCTTCCATTTGACTTAATATCTCCCCCCATTTTACTTGTGCTTTATTGGTCTGTTTTTTTAAACTTCGACCAATACGTCCTACAATAAAACCAGCAATGGGAAGTAAAACAAAAACAAATAAAGTCAACTTAAAACTGATGAAAAATAAAAATATTAATATACCAATAATATTAAGCGGCTCTTTAATTAATCCTTCCAAAGCGCCTACTACTGAATTTTCTAATTCAGCAATATCATTGGAAGACCTACTTAAAATATCTCCCTTTCGTTGTTCGGTAAAATAGCCAATTGGTAGGGCTAAAATTTTATTATATAACAACTTTGAATACTTCCTAGTGACCTCGTTTCTGATTGGCGCTAAAAAATAGTAGGATAAATAAAGAAATAAATTCTTTAAGAAAATGGATATGATGATAAATAAGCAAATCCAACCTAAGGCATATGATTTGCCATATTTGGCAATATTATTTTGCAAAAAGCCATAAATGATGTCTTTGATATTACTGGCATTAATAGCGTTAACGGGTAAGCTACTTAAAGAACTCTTTCCAAAAATGAGGTCTAAAAAGGGGGTTAGCATACCAAGGGAGAAAAGGCTAAATACAATTGAAAGTGTAATAAAGAGGCTATACCAGGCCATTTGTGCCTTGTATTCCTTAATATAACTAATGATGCGAAAAAATTTCTTCATATTAAAACTATTCCACGAAATAATCAGCAAAGTAACTAATTTTACATCGAATCAACGATTTTGATTGTATGGAAGAAGGTAAAAGACAAAAGCAGGTAGCTGGGGCAATACAAACTGCCCTAAACGAGATATTTTTAAAGCTGGGACTCAATTATTTACAAGGGGGGATGATTTCCATCTCAACGGTAAAAGTGACACCGGATTTATTAGAGGCAAGAATATACCTCAGCTTATTTCAGGTAAATGACACAGATGATTGTTTTAAAAAAATTGAGGCAAAAGCTTGGGAAATTAAAAAGCACCTAGCTGATAATATGAAGCACCAATTAAGACGCATTCCTGTTTTACATTTTTATTTAGATGACACCTTGGATTATGTTTTTAAAATGGATGAGATTTTAAAAAATTTATAAGTGCATTTTTTATTTGCTTGGCGATATTTTAGGGGTAAGTATGCTTTCCAAGCAATACAAATTATTGCATGGGTCAGTGTATTTGCAATTGCTTTAGGTACGGCAGCGTTAATCACAGTGCTAAGTGTATCCAATGGTTTTACAGAAGTAGTGAAGGGTTTATATTCTGATTTTTATGCTGATATCAGTGTAACTCCCAATAATGCGAAGTATATTAAAATTACAGCTGCACAATACCAAGCTGTTGAAAAAATCACGGGTGTTAAATCATTAAGTAAAGTGGTGGTCAGTAAGGCCTTGCTTGTAAAAGGCAATCAACAGTCAGTGGTTACAGTGAAAGGCGTATCTCCTTCCTATATTAATATCAATAAGGTATCCAGTTATTTAAAAAGAGGGGAATTTGATTTGGGTAATGTTGCTAGCCCGAAAATTATAATTGGTATTGGCGTAGAACAAAGGCTAGGCTTATTTCAGGAGCCATTGGGCGATACCATGCAATTGTATGCGGCGAATCGAAGTGGCAAATCAATCGCGCAATTGGATCAACTAAACACTTTACCAGTAGTGCAATCGGGGGCGTTTTCAATTCAACAGGAATTTGATGAACAATACATTTTCACAAATGATGGTTTTGCGCAATATTTATTTGATTTAGCGCCAAATGAAATTTCAGGCATTGAGTTATCTATTGACCCATACTATGAAAAACAAATCGCAGTAAGTATAAAAAAGATATTAGGTAGTGGGGTGCAAGTCCAAAATAAGTATCAGCAGAATATTGATTTATATAAAATCATGCAAACGGAAAAGTGGATTATTTTTTTCATACTCGCACTTATAATGATTGTGGCTAGTTTTAATTTAGTCGGGGCATTAACTATGTTGGTATTGGAAAAGCAAAAAGACATTCATGTATTGCAGGCAATGGGGGCGAGGTCCTGGGATATTCAAAAAATATTTTTACTCTTGTCCGGTATCATGGCTTTTATGGGCGCACTTATCGGCGGACTGTTGTCCAGTTTATTTTGTTGGTTGCAATTAAAATACCACTTAATTAAATTGGAAGGTAATTCATTTGTGATTGACTACTATCCTGTCAAACCAATGTTGATTGATTATATCGCCATTATAAGTTTGGTATTATTTATTTCAATACTAGCAGGTTGGATTCCTGCAAAACGCGCCGCAGACGCCTTTCAAGAAAAGATATAAAACTGATACTATATCTCATATATGAGATATAGTGATGGTGGAAAGTAAAAGAAATAAAATCAATAGTCGCCCAAGGTTTCTTCTAATTGACCTAATGCTTTTGCAAGTTGCTCATCGTTAGGCGCAATACCATGCCACTCATGGCTGCCTTCCATAAAATCAACACCCTTGCCCATTTCAGTTTTCATTAAAATGCAAATTGGTTTGCCTTGTCCGGTTAAAGCTTTCGCTTTATCTAAAGTGGCAACAATTTCATCCATATTGTGACCATCCATATGTAAAACGGTCCAATTAAATGCTTTGAATTTATCTTCTAAACTATCTAGTGATAATACTTTACTTAATGGGCCATCAATTTGTTGACCATTCACATCTACAGTTGCAATTAAATTATCTACTTTATTATGTGCGGCAAACATGATCGATTCCCAAATTTGTCCTTCTTGTAATTCACCATCACCATGTAAACAATAAACAGTGCGATTATCGTTATTATATTTTTTAGATAATGCTGCACCAATGGCAACACTCATGCCTTGTCCTAAAGAGCCACTCGCAATACGAATACCTGGTAAATGCTCATGTGTAGTTGGATGCCCTTGTAAGCGAGAATTTATTTTTCTGAAAGTGGCTAATTCTTTTACATCAAAATAACCTGATCTTGCTAGTACTGAATAAAAAACGGGTGAAATATGACCATTGGACAAAAAGAAAAGATCCTCTCCTTTTCCATCCATAGAAAAACTACTATCATGTTTCAATACCTTAAAATATAAGGCAGTTAAAAAATCGGTACAGCCTAAAGAACCACCAGGGTGGCCGCTTTGTTGTGCATGAACCATTCTTACAATATCTCTTCTAATTTGAGATGCAATTTTAGTTAAATCGGTAGTTGCCATAATATTTGTATCAGTAGGGCACAAAGATAGAATTCATCCCCTAAATGTTGGCGAAAACTTTTAAAAAATGCTTAAAAAGGGGGATGAACAATACGATGATTTGCGTAGCTTTGTTTACTCAAATCATTCTAATATGTCGGACGAATTACAAAAAATTAGTGGGGAAGCGGAATTGGCCATGAAAAAGGCTATTAATCACTTAGAAATTGAATTAACTAAGATTAGGGCTGGAAAGGCGACACCTTCCATTTTAGAAGGAATCAATGTTGACTATTATGGTACACCTACACCGATTAGCCAGGTAGCGAATGTGCAAGTATTGGATTCTAGAACCATCAGTATTCAACCTTGGGAAAAAAATATGTTGCCTTTAATTGAAAGGTCAATCATGGCAGCTAATATTGGAATCACGCCTCAGAATGATGGTATCAATATTCGTTTATTTATGCCGCCACTCACAGAAGAACGCAGAAAGGAATTATTTAAAAAGGCAAGTGGTGAAGGAGAAGTTAGCAAAGTAGCTATTCGCAATATCAGAAGAGATCATATTGAGCAAGTAAAAAAATTACAGAAGGATGGCATGAGTGAAGATATTTGTAAAGGCGCAGAAGATACCATTCAATCATTGACTGATAAGTATATTGCGTTGGTTGAAAAACATTTAGAAGCCAAGGAAAAAGAAATGATGACCGTATAAGTTATTTGGCCGTGCTTCTCTTATTTACAATATAAACACCACAAAGTATAATAGCTAGGCCCAATAGGCGCATTGGATGTATTGCTTCATTATATAACAAGCCCATGGCTAAAGAAACAAATGGGATTGCATAGGTCACGGTGGATGCAAATAAAATACCTGCACGTTTTACTAAAACATAAAATAATATGGAGGCAATCGAAGTGTTGATTACACCCAAGGTACCACTTGCTAAAGTTGCATTTAATAAAGCAGGGTTAGTGAAATCATAATTAAAATAACCTGTCCAAAATAAAATTAAAGTGGCTGGTATAATGGAAAATGAAAATGCAAGCGAAGCAATATTGATTGCACTAATATTTTGCATATGCTTACCTACCATATTCACATTGAAGCCATAGCATATAGTAGCAAGGATAATAAAAATACTAAAGGATATGTTTTCAAAGTGTAGCGTTTTTCCGGCCACCACCGAAATACATAATCCAACTAATCCCAATAATATGCCACCAATTTTCTTTGGGTCGATACTGATTTTAAAAACAACCATTCCTACGATAATGGTGAATAATGGGGTGAGTGAGTTGAGTATGCCAGCCAAAGCGCTATCAATTTTTGTTTCGGCAATACAAAATAAATAGGCAGGGATAAAATTGCCAATAATGCCAGATAAAATAACAAGCCCTAATTTATTTTTAGGGATTTGTTGTAGTGCTTTAAAAGCGAAAGGGAGTAATACGATACCAGAAAATACCATCCTTAATGATGCAACTTGGTAGGGACTCAATTGCACGGTACCGGCTTGCATTCCTATCTTCATCAATAAAAAGGAGCTTCCCCAAATAACAGAAAGTAGTATAAAAATGCCCCAATTGATCAACTTTTTGTTCATGAAGTAAAATTTGGGCAAAGATGCTATTAATTTGATTAAAAGTGGATAAATAATCTATCAATTAACGCTAATTTAATGACGATTCCTTTTCTTTGTAGGTATGAGCCAGCATACTAATTATTCAATCAAAGTGGACCAATTTGAGGGGCCATTTGACTTATTACTTTTTTTTATTGAGCGTGACGAAATGGATATCTATAATATCCAAATCACTAAAATTATCAATGATTTTTTGGATTTTATCCATCAAGAGGAAAAGTTGAATATCGAATTAAGTAGCGAGTTCATCTTGTTCGTATCTACCTTAATGCGCATCAAGGCAAAATTATTATTACCAAGAAAGGAATTAGATGCTTCAGGAAACGAAATTGATCCAAGACAGGAATTGATTGACAAAATTCTTGAATATAAAAAATATAAGGAAGCAGCTGTGCAAATGGCTGATTTGGAATCGCTAAGGATGTTGATGATGAAGCGAGGGAATATCAAACAAGAAATGTCTATTGTAGGGGAGGAAGCTGCAGAAGGAACCGAGTTGCAAACCGTTACTTTATTTAAATTGATGAAGTCATTTGAAAAAGTAATGACCCGTTTGCAAGAAAGACAAAATCGTCCGGTACATACCGTTGTCAGGTATAACTATACCATGGAGAGTAGTCGTGAGTATTTATTGAAAACTGTACAGGAAGGGAAAACGGTTGCTTTTGAAAAAGTGTTTGATGTTTGTCAGGACCGCGTTCAAGCATTGTTCTTTTTCTTATCTATCCTTGAATTAGCGCAACAAAAATATATGAAATTAATGGTGGGCGAAGGACGAAATAATTTCATTATTGAATGGAATGAAAATCGCGAAGAAGATCTTGAACCTGGACATATTGATACCTTTGATTCTTATGAAACCCCTAATTTAGAAGCTTTCAAGGATGAAGCAGTAGATGAATCAACTTTGGATGAAGGCGATTTTGATCCAAGTTTAAATTAGTAAGGTGCAGTTTAATTTTAGCGATATAAATTTATTTTAATTATGTCGATACCAATTATAGATACCCATGTACATATCTGGGACTTGATCAAAGTTCATTATAGTTGGTTGCAAGGAGATACTTCTATTTTAGCCCGCAGTTATTTACCTGACGAATTATATCCGCAATTATCAAAAGTCAATGTGACGAGTGCTGTTTTAGTGCAAGCGGCAAATAATATCGCCGATACTGAATTAATGTTAAGCGCAGCAGCGCAAAATGATTGGATCAAAGGGGTTGTGGGTTGGGTACCCTTAGAAGATCCATCAAAAACACAGGCACTTATTGAAAATTGGAAAGCAACCCAGCCTTACATTAAAGGCATTCGGCACTTAATTCATAACGAAGCCGATGATCATTGGTTGTTGCAAGATAAGGTAATTGAAAGTTTGAAAATTTTAGCACACCATCATATCACTTATGATATTGTTGGCGTGAAGGAAGCGCATTTAAAAGCGGCAATCGTTATTGCTGAAAAAATCCCTAGTTTAAATATAGTATTGGATCATTTGAATAATCCACCAATTCCCCACCAATCAGAAATGGATACATGGCGCACAAATATAAAGGTGGCGTCTCAGCATAAAAATATATATGCAAAAATCTCAGGATTAGCTTTGGCTACTGGCAAATTTGAAACTTGGACATCCGCTGATATTCAAGCTAGTATTGAGTATGCGCTGGAACAGTTTGGTCCTAACCGTTGTTTTTGTGGTGGTGATTGGCCCGTATCTTTATTGGCGGGCGGATATATTAAATCCATCAATGCCTACCGAGATGTTATTGAAAATTGTTTACCTGAAATAGATCAAGAAAAAGTGTATTTTAAAAATGCCACTTTATTTTACCAACTATAATAATTCTTTCTGTAATTTATTTTTCTTTAGTTACACCTCTGTAAGCAATGTTTTTCCTAATAAGGATTTTACAGTGTCCATAATTGCATTTGTATCGTAATGACATTCGTTTTGTAATTCTTTCAAAGTGCCATGTTCAACAATGGTATCTGGTATTCCTAAAATTTTAATTTTAGCGTTGTAATTATGTTCGTTCATGAATTCTAAAATGGCAGAACCAAAACCACCCACTACGGTTGCATCTTCCACAGTGATAATCATGGAGTAGTTTTGAAACACTTCATGTAATAAATCGGTATCCAAAGGTTTTACAAATCGTATATCATAATGTGCTGGGTCAATACCTTCTGGACGTAAATTGCGAATCGCTGTTTGAACAAAATTACCAGGGTGTCCAAAACTTAAAATTGCAATATCCTTACCATCCTTCAATTTCCGGCCTTTGCCAATTTCTATTTTCTCAAAAGTTTTTTGCCAATCCACCATCACGCCTTCGCCTCTTGGGTAACGAATGACAAAAGGCAGGTTAGTTTCAGGAAGTTGTGCAGTGTACATCAAATTGCGCAGCTCTTGTTCGTTCATGGGTGCGCTAATAATCATATTTGGAATACATCTGAAAAAAGCAATATCATAACAGCCATGATGTGTTGGACCATCCTCGCCAACCAAACCTGCGCGATCCAAACAAAATACGACAGGTAATTTTTGTATAGCAACATCATGAATTACTTGGTCATATGCCCGTTGCATGAAAGAAGAATAAATATTGCAAAAAACTTTGATGCCTTGCGTTGCAAGTCCAGCACTTAAAGTAACTGCATGTTGTTCGCAAATACCAACATCAAATGCACGATGTGGCATTTCATCCATCATGAATTTTAGAGAAGAGCCACTTGGCATTGCAGGTGTTACACCCATAATTTGCGGATTCACTTTAGCCAATTCTACAATACTATGTCCAAATACATCCTGGTATTTTGGCGGTTGTGGGGTATCAACTTTTTTCTTAATAATTTCACCTGTCAATTTATCAAACAATCCTGGGGCATGCCATTTGGTTTGGTCTTTTTCAGCTAATGCATAACCCTTTCCTTTCACCGTAATGATATGTAAAAGTTTAGGTCCAGGAATTTCCTTCAAGTCCTTCAGGGTGTCCACCAAATTGGCAATATTATGTCCATCAATAGGACCAAAGTACCTAAGTTGTAAAGCTTCAAAAATATTACTGCTTTTGGAAACAACTCCTTTGACACTCGCTTCCATTTTAGAAGCCATTTCGCGGGTAAAGTTTTTACCAATAGGTAATTTACCCATCAGGCTCCAAATTTCATCACGCACTTTATTGTAAGTTGGAGAAGTGCTAATATCTGTTAAGTATTCTCTTAAAGCCCCAACATTGGGGTCAATACTCATATTGTTATCGTTCAATATAATCAGCACATCACTATCTGCAATACCTGCATGGTTCATTGCTTCAAAAGCCATACCAGCTGTCATGGAGCCATCCCCAATAATTGCCACTGACTTTCTATTTTCACCCTTGTATTTGGCAGCCATAGCCATTCCGAGCGCTGCAGAAATGGAGGTAGAGGAATGACCCACACCAAAAGTATCATATTCGCTTTCACTTCTTTTTGGGAAACCACTTAACCCCTTATATTTTCTGTTGGTAACAAATTGTTCGCGACGACCCGTTAAAATTTTGTGTCCATAAGCCTGATGACCTACATCCCATACCAACTGATCATAAGGTGTATTGTAAACATAATGCAATGCCACGCTAAGTTCAACAACACCAAGGCTTGCAGAAAAGTGGCCTCCATGAATACTAACAACATCTATAATGTATTGTCTTAATTCATTACATACCTGATGCAATTGTTCCCTGCTCACTTTTTTCAAGTCCTGCGGCGTATTGATCGTATTTAAAAGAGGTCCGGCTGTTATTTGCATTAAAACAATTTGGAATGTAAAAGTAAGTTAATAACATAAAAATATAGCAAAAGTTTAAAATGACGAAAATCATTGCCGTGTAACCAGCTATTCGACCATTAATCCCAAAACGGCCCCTTTTACAGCTGGAATTGGAGTAAATTTGAAAAGATGAAAAACAATCAAACCAGGTATTGGATGTGTCAAATTGCAGGATGGCTCAGCTATGGGCTTACCCTGATCTTTTTTTCCTACGTACTAGAAAGGCAATTGAGCCCTGTTTTTTATCCAAGAATGTTTATCAATATTTTGTTGGGGCTAAGTTTAACTCATTTATTGAGACTACTTATTTTAAGGGTAGGACTTCGCCCACCCATGCCATCGGGCCAATGGTGGAAAATTTTGTTGTTATTTTTTGGGTATGCTGTTTTGTTTAGCTTTTTAATTAGCAGCATTTTTGAAATTTTTAAGTTGTACGATGCTGGACGAAAAATGACACAATACACGTTGCCTAGTTTACATATTCAAAGTATAGTTTCAGAATGGAATACGGCTAGGGTAACGAAACGCTTTTTTATAAGTCTTGTATTTGACACTCCTATTTCTTTAATTTGGATATCTGTATATATGCTTTGGCATTTTATAGAGTTCAGTAATTCCGAAGCAATAAATAAGATAAAGCTTGAATCTTTAATTAAGGAATTAGAATTAAAAACAATCAAGTCGCAAATTAATCCGCATTTTATTTTTAATGCATTAAATAGTATTCGTGCCTTAGTGGATGAAAACCCAACTAGGGCAAGACAAGCCATTACAGAGTTGAGCAATATTTTAAGAAGTAGTATTCAGGCAGATAAAGTTGAAATCACAACGCTCGAAAAGGAGTTAACGATTGTCAAGGATTACTTAGCATTGGAATATATTCGTTTCGAGGATAGGTTGCAGGTGATCTACGAAGTGGATACAATGACACTTCAAAACAAAGTGCCTCCAATGATGTTGCAAACCTTAGTTGAAAATGCCATAAAGCACGGGTTAAGCAAGCAGCCTGGGGTTTGTGAAATAAAAATTATTTCAAAATTTGAAGATGACAAACATGTATTGTTGGTTCAAAATACGGGCATTTTAGAAAAAGTAGAGAAGGATGGTTTTGGTTTACAAAGTACTAGAGAGCGATTAAATATTTTATACAAAGGAATGGCGGAGTTCGAGATTTACCAAGATGCACCTAATCACGTTTCAGCCAAATTAAAAATCCCAATAGCGGTTTAAACTTTTTTATATGCCAATTACAGCCATAATTATTGATGATGAAAGATTAGCGCGCAATGAGCTAAAAAAATTACTAGAACAACATCCTGAAATTCAAATTATTGATGAAGCGAGTGGGGTGGATGAAGGTGTTGAAAAAATAGAATTGGCACGTCCTGATTTGATATTTTTAGATATTCAAATGCCAGGAAAAACAGGGTTTGATTTGTTAGGAGAATTAGAAAAGGCACCCAAAGTTATTTTCACTACTGCTTTTGATGAATTTGCTTTAAAAGCATTTGAGGTGAATGCATTGGATTACCTATTAAAGCCCATTGATCCCAGTAGATTAAGTGATGCGATTCAAAAATTAAAAACTGAATTAGCATTAGAACAAGCAAGTTTAATTGGAGGTTCGGTAAGGGGTCCTTTGACGGAGGCAGATCAGGTGTTTGTAAAAGATGGAGAGAAATGTTGGTTTGTTAAATTAGCGGAAATAAGATTATTTGAAAGTGTGGGGAACTATGCCAAAGTATATTTTTCAACCCACAAGCCATTAATATTAAAATCATTAAATGCATTGGAAGATCGATTGGATGAGCATGTATTTTTCAGGGCCAATCGCAAACATATTATCAATCTACATTGGATCGAAAAAATTGAACCTTACTTTAATGG
>CALLKA010000055.1 GCA_938008665.1 uncultured Bacteroidota bacterium | reverse complement strand
AGTTCAGACGTGTGCTCTTCCGATCTATTTAAACATGGTAGCGCTGAAGAATTGGCAGAAGATGAACAAGTACGCCGATTGTATCTCGGAACCAACTTTGAATTAAAACGCAAGGATTGGATTATTGAGATGGGCAACAAGCCAAAGTAAAAGCCCCTAAGCGTCCCTACTAAAACTACCCTTATTACTTAATTAATTAAAGTGTATGGTGTATATTGTGATACACCTATGAAGATTTTCAGCCCCGCACTGTCAAGATTGGCCCGTTTCCGCTACTGGCATATCGAGCATTGGGTAAATAACCCCATAGCAGCGCAGCGTGAGGTATTACAAGATTTAATTACCCACGGCCAATACACGCAATTTGGAAGGAAGTACCAGTTTGCCAATATCTTCAATATTCGCACATTTAAACAAACAGTGCCTATTCATGAGTACCATGATATGAAACCCTATATTGACCAAGTCATGGAGGGCGAGGATTCTGTATTATGGAATACACCGGTTAAATGGTTTGCTAAAAGTAGTGGAACGACCAGCGAGAAAAGTAAGTTTATTCCATTAACTGAGGAGAGTATACAGGACAATCATTTTCAAGGATCAAAAGATGTATTGGCTTTATTTTATAAAGCAATGCCTGAAAGTGATTTGCTTACGGGCAAGGGTTTGATTATTGGAGGAAGCCATCAAGTGCATCCCATTAAAGAAGATATTCAATATGGAGATTTAAGTGCTGTTTTATTACAAAACTCTCCTTTTTGGGCTGGCTTAATTCGGACACCCGAGTTGTCCATTGCTTTAATGGATGAGTGGGAAGCAAAAATTGAAAGCTTAGCACAAAGTACAATCGAAGAGGATGTCACTTCCATCGCAGGTGTTCCAACCTGGACGCTGGTGTTGTTAAAAAGAATTCTTGAGTTGACAGGAAAAAAATCAATTAAAGAAGTATGGCCAAATTTTGAATTATATATACATGGTGGTGTTTCATTTACCCCTTATAAAGAACAGTTTAAAAAAATTATCGGTGCTGATTGTAATTATTTAGAAATATACAATGCAAGTGAAGGTTTTTTTGCGGCGCAGGATAATGTAAAAGAAGAAGGCATGCTATTGTTTTTGGAGCATGGCATTTTTTATGAATTCATGCCTATTGAAGAATATGGTAAGGAGCAGCCCTTGACTGTTGGATTGAATAAAGTGGTCGTGGGTAAAAATTATGCAATTGTGATTAGCACCAATGGAGGATTGTGGCGCTACTTAGTGGGAGACACGATTCAGTTTACTAATCTTGCGCCTTACCGAATCAAAGTGAGTGGTAGATTAAAACAATTTATAAATGCATTTGGGGAAGAATTAATTGCAGATAATAGTGATAAAGCTATGAGTGAAGCCTGTGCTAGTTTTGGTGTAGCGATTAAGGAATATACTGCAGCCCCAATATATATGTCCGACAATACTTCAGGTGCGCATGAGTGGTTGATTGAATTTGAAAACGAGCCTGCTGATTTACACGCTTTTACAATTGCACTTGATAATAATCTAAAAGCAGCCAATAGCGACTATGAAGCAAAACGCCATAAGGATATCGCTTTGGGTTTACCACAAATTACAAGTGTAAAAAAAGGTTGCTTTCATACTTGGTTAAAACAAAGAGGAAAATTAGGGGGCCAACACAAAGTGCCAAGATTATCCAACGAACGCCACTTTATAGAAGAAATAAAAAAAGTCAATCAGGCACTTTAAATAACAATTTACAGAATAATATTTTGGTAGCGTCCTTCGTTAAAATGTCTGGAGACGCACAAATTGCTTATAATTCGAAATCAATTCCTTCGTATAGTCAAGCTTGTCCTTTAGCATTCTCTTTTTTACATCCCCGGTATAGGTAGTACCTAAATGGTCAAAGAAATGTTTTGTCGTAAATATGGCCATCTCGATCATGATAGGAAAAGTATCAAAGCCTCTTTTTTGTAATAAGTAATAAATACTTTTTTTATTTACTGTTCCTTTTTGTTTTGAAATAAAACCGATGCTTTCTAATTTTTTTAGTCTATTGGAAAGCATTTTGCTTGGCATTTTTTCAGGAGATTCTTTGAATTCATGAAACATAGTTTTATGTCCCCAAATCATATCTCTTAATATGAGTAGTGTCCATTTATCTCCTATAATATCTAGGCTAGTAGCGACTGGACAAAGGGATCTGAATTCAATGTTTTCTTTCATGTTTCTAAAAACTTATGCTACAACAAAATTACATGAATTTGGATTAATATTTTATTATTACTAATCCAAGATAGCGCTAAGTCTATTTTCATTATAATGACCAAACCCGTTATCTTTGTAAATATTAGAAAATAAAACTATTCATAGTTATCTGTTTAAATAAAAAAAGCGCATGAAACTATTATCAGGAAAAGTAGCCATTGTCACCGGAGCCGCTCGTGGTATTGGCGCAGCAATTGCATTAAAATTAGCAGAACAAGGTGCAAATATTGCATTCACTTATGTAAGTGATAGCAGTGCCGAAAAAGCAGCAGCACTTGAAACAGCAATTATCGATTTAGGCGTTAAAGCAAAAGCTTACCAAGCCAATGCGGGCGATTTTGGCGCCTGTGAAACTTTTGTAAATGCAGTGCTAGCTGAATTTGGTGCAATTGATATTTGTGTCAACAACGCAGGCATTTCAAAGGATAACTTATTATTAAGAATGACTGCTGAACAATGGGATGACGTGATGAACACCAATTTAAAAAGTGTTTTCAATATGACTAAGCAAGTTATTCGACCTATGATGAAAGCAAAATCGGGTAGTATTATTAATATGAGTTCAATCATTGGTATCCGCGGCAATGCAGGACAAAGTAGTTACGCTGCAAGTAAAGCGGGCATTATTGGTTTTACTAAATCAATCGCCCTTGAATTAGGCAGCCGTAATATTAGATGTAATGCCATTGCGCCTGGATTTGTGGAAACAGATATGACCCATTATTTAAATGAAGGGGAAGCAGGGAAAGCCTTTTTGGATAAAATACCTTTAGGTCGTTTTGGTAAAGCAGAAGAAATCGCCAACACCACTTTATTTTTAGCAAGTGATTTGAGTAGTTATATCACAGGTCAAGTGATTAGTGCTTGTGGGGGGTTGAATATTTAGTACCATTACTGTTTTTTGCTTGCAATAATAAATTTTTAAGCTCTTTGACCTTTTCGGGATAAACTAAATATAAATTATTTGCTTCCTGTAAATCGTTTTTCATATTATACAATTGCAAGGGCACTGGCACACCATTAATCAATTCTGCCTTTGAAGGAATTAAACCTCCGCCTGAATTTCCTGTCATTATTAATTTCCAATCGCCTTGTCTGATGGCAAAAATACCTGTACCTGAATGGTGAATTGTATAAGGTCGTTCATAATTATTTTTCCCGTCTAACAATAAAGAGAGTAAACTATAGCTATCTTCTGCTTCTTTTAAGGGAATGGGGGTTTTTAAAATATCAGCACAAGTTGCTAATAAGTCACTATGACAAATTGTTTCAGTTGAAATAGTATTTGACTTTATTTTACCAGGCCAACTAACAATAAAAGGAACATGATGACCGCCTTCCCATAAATCAGTTTTCATTCCTTTGAATGGCGCATTGGGGTAATGGTCATATTTAAAAATTGAATTCATTTCGCCACTCATATTGGTTCCGTCCTGTCCTGGAGAGCCATTATCGCTTGTGAAAATAATAATGGTATTATCAGAAATTCCTGCATTTTTTACCGCTGCTATAATTTGAGAAACAGCCCAATCCGTTTCTTGAATAAAATCACCATATGCACCTGCCTTACTTGTTCCTTTAAAGTCTTCGTCAGGTGCAATGGGAACATGTGGAGAGGTAAGTGCAAAATATAAAAAGAAGGGCTGTTTTTTTTCTGCATTTTGCTTAATGTAATTTACGGCCTTATTAGTAATTGCAGGAACTACTGCCTCTAGTTTCCAATCCTTTATCATAAATCCGGGATGTCCATACATCTCGTCTGGCTTATATAATAACGGTAGCCCAATAGTTTTATCATTTTCGATAAAAACATAGGGAGGATAGTTTGGCACATCGTCACCAAAATAATAATCAAACCCTTTTGATATAGGCCCATCTGTGATTGGTTTTGAAAAATCAACTAATTTTTCAATTCTAAATCTGTCAGCAGGCGCGTCATTCCCGATTTTTAATGAGTCGCTAAAAAAACTATTGTTATTCAAAGACCACTCCCAACCCAAATGCCATTTGCCAATACAAGCAGTACTATAATTATTTTGTTTAAAAAGTTGTCCGATGGTGAATCGTCCTTTTTCAATTAATGGGGGGTCATAATGTTTTAATACTCCTTTTTTCAATGAGGAGCGCCAACCGTATCTTCCAGTTAAAATAGCATATCTGGTGGGTGTACATAAGGATGCGGGCGCATGCGCATCGGTAAAGCTTTTACCATCGCGGGCAAGTTGATCAATGTTTGGTGTAAAGATTTTTGAATTCGAATTTAAGTAACTTAAATCGCCGTACCCCAAGTCATCCGCTAATATAAAAATAACATTAGGGGCTTTTTGAGCGGAACTAATGTTACAAAAAGAAAGTAAAAGCAACCAATATAAGCAGGCTCTCATTTATTTAATATTTGTTTCAAGTTAAACAAATATTAAATAAAATATTACCCTAAAATATATACTTTATTGGCAATAAAGATTTTAAAAATCAAATTCTTACATCAATTTCTTTTTTCAAGTCAGCATAAATACTTTCTACTGAGCCCTCGCCTTTTATAGATACCACTTTATCAAACTGTGCATAATACTTTTCAACTGCAGCAGTTTTATCATGGTACTCCTGAATTCTAGCACGTATAACGGTTTCATTGGTATCATCACTACGACCCGATGTAGCACCGCGTCCTAATAATCTTTTTACCAATTCCTCTTCGGCTACTTCTAATGCCAATACAATATTAATTTCACTTGACTTTTCCTTTAATAAAGCATCTAATGCAACGCATTGTGCAGCAGTTCTTGGGAAACCATCAAATAAAAAACCGGTTGCTCCCGGATGCGCATCTATAAAATTACCTACCATTCCAATCACCACTGCATCGGGTACTAATTGACCTTGATCCATGAAATTTTTTGCTTCTAATCCCAAAGGGGTTTGTTGCGTTATTTCAGATCTTAATAAATTGCCAGTAGAAAGATGTTTTAAGCCAAACGCTGCAATAATATTTTCACTTTGAGTGCCCTTGCCGCTACCGGGGGGGCCGAATAAGATTAAATTGAACATGCTAAATAATTAGGGTGCCAACAAATATACACAACTCGCCTAAAATTTTGGTCAACAAAAACCAAAAAACTAAACAATTTATCTGAATGCTTGTTAGTATTTTTGTAACTACAATCATGTCTATGTATAAATTACTTTTTTTGGTACTTTTCATCAGTCAAACCGCTTGTTCACAAACCAGCAATAAAGCCAATACAAAAAACAACTCTATGTCTAAAAACATTTATTATTCTACTACCAATAAGGAAAAGGTTGTTGTCCCAGATAGTGTTTGGAAGCAAATATTATCGCCTGAGGTTTATGCTGTTGCTAGACAAAAAGGAACCGAGCGTCCGTTTTCAAGTCCTTTTGAAACCTCCAAGGAAGTGGGCACTTATCATTGTGTTGCTTGTGGGAATCCCTTATTTAAAAGTGATACCAAGTTTGATAGCGGTTGTGGTTGGCCTAGTTTTTTTGATCCCATTGCTAAGGGTGCCATTATATATACACCCGATAATACGCACGGTATGACACGTACCGAAGTGCAATGCGGAAAATGTAAAGCACATTTAGGTCATGTATTTGAAGATGGCCCGCCACCTACTGGTTTGCGTTATTGTATTAACGGGGTGGTTTTGGCCTTGGAGAAAAAATAATACATCGCGTAAAGTGTGATAAAAACACCAACGAAGGAAAGTATCATTACACTTTGTGAAAAAAACTGGGTCCACTTTATTTGTAAACTCATGCCTTCTTTCATAAGAATAACGCTTACGCTTCCCACATAGCCCACAGCGTCGGCCACATAAATAAAGAAGCCTGCATTCCCTTTCATGGAAAATGCAGCAATCAATCGATCAAAGAAGATGGAATTGAAGGGTATGTAAACTAAGTATAGCCCGAGCCCTACCCAAATCATCCACCAAAAAGGGTCTAATAATTGTTGTGTAAAATAATAGGTGGAAACACCGGCTAATATAAAGCCCAACAAAATAAAAATATGTGCGACCATTAAGGCCTTAAAACTATTTTTAATAAAAACAACCGCGCCAATGATCACTAAAATAAAAATAGTGATGGGGATTTCGGTTTGTGTAAAAATTGCTGGTTTTGAACCATAACCCATTTCTTTCCACATATCTGCTGAAAAATTATCTCGTATATCTCTGAAGATAGTTGCGAATAAATAAATTGCTACAAAGGCGATAATGCCTGGTAAATATTGTTTTAATAATTGCTTACGATCTAATGCAGTCATAGGTATGCGCTTGGTTCTGAGGGCCTCATCTTCTGCAGAAGGTGACGGTACTTTTTCTAATCCATACACACATATAATTAATGGCAGCGCGAATACCAATCCAGTAAAAAACGGAACCCAAAATTCAGTAACATGATATTGGGCCATTAACCAAGCACCGACTGACTTTACCCAGCCGGAGGAAAAGATAAAACTCACCGCTAATGCAGCACCAATAAAATCGGTGCTTTTGCGTCCTTCTACATAGGAAAAAACAACGCCCCATAACATGCCCAGCGGGAAACCATTTAAAAATAAAAAGATAACATTATAAGGTGCAGGCACAATGGCAAATAATAACCAAGCCATCCAAGCAATACCGGTGAGTAAAAAAATAATTTTATACCGATTTACTTTTTGTAATCCTGAAATAAATTTAATACCATAAAACTTGGCTAATAAATAACCCAACATTTGACTAATCACGAGTGCCGTCTTAAATGCAATGGGGCCAAAGCTAAGTCCATCAAAAGTGCAAACCGTAAATGATTTTCTAAAACCAAAAATAAATACATAGGTACCAAAGGAAACAAGGGCGGCGTAAAGTGCAATGGATTTATCTTTTGACAGTAAGGGCATATGCGTGTTATTTATGGGTAGCATTGACCTTTTGTTGAAGGCCTTTTTCCCTTAACCAAATTTACATTTTATACATGTATAATAATGACTAAATTAGTGCTTTATGAATAAGGCCAAAATTTGTATATCACCCATTGATTGGGGTTTGGGACACGCCACTCGGTGTATTCCCCTGATTCAGGCTTTAGAAAAATTAAACTATCAAATATATATCGCCACAGAAGGATACCATGAAGCTATCCTACGCGAAGCCTTGCCCAATGCTCATTTTTTGCAATTAAGAGGCTACCGAATAAAGTATGCAAAAATAGGCGCCCTACTGCCTGTGGCTATTTTTTTTCAAATACCCCAAATTATTTACAGCATTTATCATGAATATCGCTGGTTGCAAAAAAAACAAAAGGAATTGCATTTTGATATGATCATTTCCGATAATCGATTTGGTTTTTATCATAAAAATGTGCCTAGTGTATTTATAACGCACCAACTTAATTTTCAAATGCCTTATGGTTGGGCCACGCCTGGATTTCAAAAAATACAGTATGCCTGGTTTAAGCGATTTACTGCTTGTTGGATTCCAGACATGGAAGGAGAAAATAATTTATCTGGAATTTTAGCCAATACAAAATTAAAACCTAGTATACCCATATGGTATATGGGTTGTTTGTCAAGATTAAAACAATATGATCATAAGGAGACGCGTACAAGTCATGAACCGATTTCGTTTTTAGGAATTGTATCAGGCCCCGAACCACAACGAACCCTACTTGAAAATTTATTGTGGACCAAGGGCAATCAATTACATTTAAAATTTACGGTGGTAGCTGGCACGCCTAAAGTAAATGAAGCATTTCAACAAAATGAAAATGCAACTAAGTATCCGCATTTGTCAGGCGCCGACTTAGTAAAGGAAATTAATCGAGCTGAGTATATCATTTGCAGAGGTGGGTATACAACACTCATGGAATTAATTCCATTTGAAAAAAAATTAATACTAATACCAACACCAGGACAAACTGAGCAAATATTATTAGGAAAAATATGGCAGGAAAAAAAATGGGCACTTTGTTATAATCAAACTGATTTTAAATTAAGTGTTGCCTTAAATGAAGCAAGTCGATTTAATTATATCAAACCGCCGTTTACAAATTTTTCTATAGAAGCACTTGAAACTGCCATAAAGCAATTAACTTTATAATTATGGCGGTACAAAAAATAGATATTGATGACTTTATAAATCAAGCGCCTAGTTCACTTATTATTGATGTCAGAAGCCCAGGCGAATTTGATCATGCACATATTGTATCGGCTTTAAATCTTCCTTTATTTACCAATGAAGAACGTGCCATTATTGGTACTACTTATAAAAAACAAAGCAGTGAGGAGGCGATAAAAGTTGGCTTACCGCTTTTTGGAACCAAGTTACTTCCCATGATTGAAACAGTTGAAAAATGGGTCAGCGAAAAACAACAAGGAGCGAATACAACAAAGCCCGCTATTATTGTGCATTGCTGGAGGGGTGGCATGCGAAGCGCAGCCGTAGCCTGGTTATTAGACTTATATGGTTACAAGGTATATCAGCTAACCGGTGGTTACAAAGCATATCGAAATTGGGTATTAAATCAATTTGTTAAGGAATATCCCATCAAAGTGTTGGGGGGATTTACAGGTTCAGGAAAAACAGAAATTTTACACGCATTACATCAAAGAAATATTACGGTCATTGACTTAGAAGGATTGGCCAATCACAAAGGATCTGCATTTGGCGCCATTGGACAAGCGGTACAACCTTCACAGGAGATGTTTGAAAATAAATTAGCAACTGCGCTTTTTAATAATAAAACCAATGAACCTTTTTGGGTCGAAGATGAAAGCCAACGTATTGGACTTGTAATGATCCCTACCTCCTTTTTTATACAAATGCGAAATAGTGTTTGTCATTTTATTATTATCCCTTTTGAAGAAAGATTAAATTTTATTGTACAGGGCTATGGCGGTTATGATGTGCAACTATTAATTGATGCCACAGTAAGAATACAAAAAAGATTGGGCGGATTAGAAACTAGAAATGCTGTGCAACTTTTTAATGACAATAATATTATTGCTGCATTTGCAATTTTACTTAAATACTATGATCGCTGGTATGAAAAAAATACCCTAAGTGCTTCCCCACCAAAATTACTGGTGCAACAATTCAATGCAGAAAAAGTGGACCCAATCAACAACGCCATTTTGGTGGAGAAACGATAAATTAACTGATATTAATCCTATTTATAATAACCAAGATGAAGTATCTTTATTTTGTTATAGCATATTATTTATTGGGTTGTCAAAACATTAAAATGTTATAACCGGCAGGATTGGAGGTGGAATCATTTTTAAGTTATAATTTATGCAACAACTAATTGCTTGGTGGTTTTTCACAGTAAAGGGATGGAAAACAAAAGGAAGATTCCCTTTTGAACTTAAAAAAGCGGTTTATATTGTTGCCCCGCACACCCATAGTACCGACTTTTTTTTAGGATTGGCTGTTAGGAAAAAAATGCATTTTGAATTTATTCGATTTTTAGGCAAAAAAGAGCTTTTTGTTCCTCCTTTTAGTTGGATCCTACACTACCTGGGCTGTTACCCAGTGGACCGGTCAAAAAATAATAATTTTGTAGAGCAAGTGGTGAAAATATTTAATGAAAAAGAGACCTTTCATTTGGCCTTATCGCCCGAAGGTACCAGAAAGAAGGTGTACAAATTACGCTCTGGATTTTACCATATTGCAAAAAAAGCAAACGTGCCAGTGGTCATGGTGGCCTTGGACTTTTTTAATAGAACCGTCGTATTTACTGAACCCTTCTATTTATCTGACGACGAACGTGCTGATAAACGAAAAATAATCGACTTTTTTAAGGATTTCAAAGGATTTGTGCCAGAATACAGCATTACGGGCGATATTGAATGTTAAGAAAATGCTGAAATTTCAAAATAGTTTTTGGACTCTAAACTATATGCTTATTTTTGTATTGGCCATTGGCTATATTATATAAATTAATAAAAACAGATACAGTATGAAAAGTAGAATTTTTTTAGCGCTTGCTATTATTAGTCTTGGTGCTTATTCTTGCGTTAGCCCTAAAAAATTACAAGAAGCAGAAGCAAAGTACGGTCAATTAAATGGTGCTTATGCTGAATTACAAGGTAAATACCGTGATGCACAAGATCAAGCTGCAAAAGCAAAAAACGAAACTGATAAATCAAACTTTGTTTCAAAAACAATGCAGTCTACTATTGATGACTTAAATAAACAAATTGAGTTTTTAAAGAAAAATAACAATGTGGTTTTAAACCAACTACAAGATATGTCTGTAGTATCGGGTGCACAAGCAGAGAGCATTAAAAAATCTTTAGAAAATATTGGTGCAAAGGATTCTTATATTCAAACTTTACAAGGATCTATGGCACGTAAGGATTCAATGAACATGGCATTGGTGATGAACTTAAAAGGTGCTATCGGTGATTTGAATGACGATGATATTAATATCAAAGTTGAAAAGGGAGTTGTTTATGTTGACATTTCTGATAAATTATTATTCAAAAGCGGAAGCTTCTCCATTACTGACAAAGCAACAGTGGTATTAGGTAAGGTTGCTAAAGTATTAGCAGCACAACCAAATATTGAATTCATGGTGGAAGGACATACTGATTCTAAACAATTATTAGGATCTGACAATGTAATGGAAGACAACTGGGATTTAAGTGTTAAGCGTGCAACTACGATTGTTAGATTATTACAAGAAAAATATGGCATTGATCCAAAGCGCATGACTGCAGCTGGAAGAGGAGAATACATTCCTGTAGCTGAAAACAATTCTGCTGCAAACAGAGCTGCTAACCGCAGAACTAGAATTGTAATTTTACCTCAATTAGATCAATTCTTTAAATTATTAGAGAAAAAATAATTAAATATGGAATAAGCTTTTAGTAGAAAGCGGTTTTCATATATTATTTTCAATATTTAACCCCTGCACTTTTTAGGTGCGGGGGTTTTTATTTGTTTTTGTTTTTCCCCATCTTCCATAAATGTAGGAACTCGTCGTATCTTTGAATGATGCAAGCGTATTTACAAGGTTTAAATGAACAGCAAAAAGAGGCCGTTACCCATATGAATGGCCCATTAATGATTATTGCTGGCGCGGGCAGCGGTAAAACAAAAGTATTAACGAGTAGGATTGCACACTTAATGAATAGTGGCGTAGATTCTTTTAATATATTGGCCCTTACTTTTACGAATAAGGCCGCTAAGGAAATGAAAGAGCGTGTCGAAAAAACCTTAGGTAATACCGAAGCACGCAACTTATATATTGGTACTTTTCACAGCGTATTTGCAAGATTGCTTCGATCAGAAGCTAGTAAATTGGGCTACCCGCAAAGCTTTACCATTTATGATACGGACGATTCTAGATCAGTTTTAAAAGCGGTGATTAATGATATGGGCTTGGATGACAAACACTACAAACCGAATATTGTACACAACCGTATCTCTTCCGCAAAAAATGCATTGATTGGTCCAGTGGAATATAATTCCAACACCATGATTCAACAAGAGGATGCAAGATCAAAGCGTCCAGCGATTGGTGAAATTTATGCTTCCTATGTAGCACGCTGTTTTAAAAATGGTGCGATGGATTTTGATGATCTACTGTTTAAAATGCATGAGCTTTTGCGCGACTACCCTGAAGTGCTTCACAAATACCAACACAAGTTTAAATATTTATTAATTGATGAGTACCAGGATACCAATCCAGTGCAGTATCAAATTGCAAAACTATTAGCCGCAGTTCATGAAAATATTTGTGTGGTGGGTGATGATGCACAAAGTATTTATAGTTTTAGAGGTGCAACCATTGAAAACATATTACAGTTTCAAAAGGATTATGATGATGTTAAATTGGTGAAGTTGGAACAAAACTATCGAAGCAGTGCTTCCATCTTGGAAGTAGCGAATCATGTGATAAAAAATAACCAGGGACAAATTCCAAAAAATTTGTGGACTGAAAATGAGGAGGGTGAAAAAATTAAGTTGGTTAGAACTATGACCGACAATGAGGAAGGAAAATTTGTTGCTGATGCAATTCAAGAAAATAAATTAAGAAATCATTTTTACAATAATGACTTCGCCATTTTATATCGCACCAATGCACAAAGTAGGTCATTCGAGGAAAGCTTAAGACGCACGGGTATCCCTTATAAGATATACGGTGGGCTTAGCTTTTATCAAAGAAAGGAAATCAAGGATTATATTGCTTACTTAAGAATAATTGCAAACACCAAGGACGAAGAAGGATTAAAAAGAATTATTAATTATCCTGCAAGAGGCATTGGAAAAACGACGGTTGAAAAATGTTTGGTCATAGCGGGTGAACAAAATATTACTTTTTACGAAGTATTAGAAAAAGCAAAAGCTTTTGGATTTAAAGCGGGCACACTCACTGCAATTGAGGAGTTTGTGACCATGATCAAATATTTTCAAAATCAACTCACTAAGCACAATGCTTATGATGTTGCAGTGCAAGTGGGTAAGCATACCAATATTGTCAAAGAATTATTTAATGATAAATCGACCGAAGGTTTAGCGCGTTATGAAAATATACAAGAGTTATTGAACTCCATTAAAGAATGGACCGAAAGTCCAAGCAATGAAGATGGGGAACAAGGCGATAAGGGGTTAGGCGCCTACCTACAACAAATTACTTTAATCACGGATGCAGACAATGATAAGAATGAAGCAGATTCCGTAAAGTTAATGACGGTGCACGCGGCGAAAGGTTTAGAATTTGCCTGTGTGTTTGTGGTGGGTTTAGAAGAAACCTTATTTCCAAGTGGGATGAGCGTAAATACCAGAGAGGAACTGGAAGAAGAAAGAAGATTGTTTTATGTAGCAGTGACTCGTGCAAAAAGACATTTATGGTTAAGCCATGCAAATTCAAGGTATCGTTTTGGACAATTAGTACAAAATGATCCAAGTCGATTTATTGAGGAGATGCCTGAGGATAAAATTGACAAATCAAGTGCAGGTGGTGGGGCGCGTAACCAAAGTTCCGGCTGGGGTAATGCTTATGATCGTATACATGGTGGCAATACCAAAGGATGGAGTGAGCCTAAGGCTAAATTAAATAGCGACAACAAGCCAAGCAAACCAAGCTATATGCCGGTAGCGCCTCCAAGTACATTGAATAAAAACCATATTCCTTCCGAAAATTTCACTGCTGCCGACCCTTCTGATTTAGAAGCAGGCATGAAGATTGAACATCAAAAATTTGGGTTTGGTGTAATCAAAGAAATTGAAGGTTCCGCGCATAATCCAATCGCATTAATCCTATTTGATAAAAACGGAGAGAAGAAGATTATGCTGAATTATGCCAAATTGAGCATCATTCCATAGTTTTCTACTTTGTCGATATCGGAAAAATATAGGCCAGATTAGGGCAAACGCCTCGTTGACCCTCATTTTTGATTATTTTTGTATTCAATTTTACCAAAAAGCGCAACTATGATTACTACAGGCAATACCATTGTAAGCATTTATACTGAAATGACACCCAACCCGGAGACGATGAAGTTTGTCGCAAACAAACTTTTATATCCAGGAAAAAGTATCGATATCGCAGAAGAAAGATTAGCGATTGCGTCGCCTTTAGCAAAAGAATTATTTAGCTTCCCTTTTATTAAAAGTGTATTTATAGCGAGCAACTTTATTACGCTTACCAAAAGCGCAGATACCGATGATTGGCAGGATGTAATACCCACCATTAAAACTTTTTTAAAGGAATATTTAGAAAATGGTGGTGTTGTGGTGAATGAAGAAGAGGTAGCTAAAATAAAACAAGAAGCAACCAATACAGTACACGCGGATGATGATGATATTGTGAAAAGAGTAAAAGAATTATTAGAAAACTATGTTAAGCCCGCAGTGGAGATGGATGGCGGTGCAATACAATTTAAAAGTTATAATGACGGCGTAGTCAATTTAATGTTACAAGGTTCTTGTAGCGGTTGCCCTAGTTCAATGGTTACTTTAAAAGCAGGTATTGAAGGAATGATGAAGCGCATGATCCCAGAAGTAAAAGAAGTAGTAGCAGAAGCGGAGTAATTAATAAAGCATAAGAGATAAAAAAAGAGGCCTTAAATTTAATTAAGGCCTCTTTTTTGTTTGTGTTATCTTATTGTCTCTTTTATAAAATCTGCTACATCTTTTTTAAATTGTTTTCCTGATGCTGGATCTGTATACATCATATGACCCGCTTCATAATATTTTAATATAATGTTATTTTGAAGTCGTTTTTCTAAGCCCATATGGGTAAATGTATATTCAGCAGCATAAAACGGAGTTGCTAAATCATAATAACCATTTATTGCCAACACTTTTAAATTAGGATTTCGACTCATCGCTTCTGCTAAATCCACTGCTGTATTTGCCGGAACGGCATCGTTATTAAAATTTTTATTGTGCTTCCAATCCCATTTAAATCCTGGCGTTGCATATGCTGATGTTCTATAAGTCAGCATTTTATTCACCTTAAGTTCATTATAGTAATAATCTGAAAATGCAGTAATATAAGCAGGGCTAATACTGCTGCTTTGTGGATCATAAGACGATCCTTCACTTAATAAATTTTGATTGATACCTATATACCTTGCATCTAATCTGCCTACTGTCATATGATCAGTTCTTAATAATTCATCTGTGAATTGCGGTTCTTTAATGCGCAGTTTTGCTTTTAAAACATAATCTTTACTGAGTCCAGTAAGGGCAGCATATTGTGTTGCAATTTTTTCATTTTCAGCATCCGATAAATCTGCCCCCTTCATTAACGCAGTTGCATAATCACCCGCGGCAAACTTTCTAGCTTCTTCAGCAAATGTTGCTAAATCCTTCGGTTTGTCTTTTATTTTATTATGATACCAAGCGGATACTGCATAGGTAGGTAAATGTAAAATATAAGAAATATCATCCCCTTGATAAAAACGAATAGTGCGCATATCCAAAACAGTTGAAACAAGAATTACGCCATTTAAAGTAATTCCTAAGGTTTCTTGTAAATAATTTGCAACCCCTGCGCTGCGCATTGTACCATAGCTTTCCCCTAAAATAAATTTAGGCGACTGCCAACGATTGTTTTCATTAATATACTGTTTAATAAATCCACTTACTGATTTTATATCTCCATCTACACCCCAAAAATCCTTGTTGTTTGCCTTCCCAACCGCTTTACTAATTCCAGTACCAATGGGATCAATCATCACAATGTCACTTATATCCAATGTCGAAAATTGATTGTCTTCTATTTTATAGGGAGCAGGTCCATTGTTATTAGGATCATTAACAATAACACGCTTGGGTCCCATTACCCCCATATGCAGCCATATTGAGGAAGAACCGGGGCCTCCATTGTAAGAGAAAGTGATTGGCCTTTTGCTTACATCAGATTGCCCATCTTTTGTATAAGCAGTATAACCATAAAATGCAATAGGTTCATCTTGTTCATTTCTTAAAATAAGCGCGCCTGCTGTTGCCGTATACGTGATTACTTTACCATCAATGGTAACCGAGTGATGGGTGACTGACTTTTCCTCTTTAGGAATTGATAATGAGTCCTTTACATTAGGTTGTGCCATTAATGGCGCAAAAGAAATTAGTAAAGCAAAAAAGAAACCAGCGTGCAATAAAGTTTTTTTCATACAATTAATTTTAGCAATATAAATATACTATAATTGTAACTTAAAGTTTATTAAAATTTAAAAGTATGTTTGGGTGTTGAATGTTTCTTTTATTTAAATTAAAATAATTTAATGAAAACTAAATTTATAATTACTACGGTTGGTTTATTTTTTGGATTTGCCTTTTTTGTTCATGCACAACAAACATCATCGCCACTCATAAATTCATTTCGCACCTATAAAGAAATGAAAGAAGAAAGCAAATTCAATTTAAATTGGATATCATTGGGGCCTACTTTAAATAGTGCAAGAGCGGATGTAGTTCAAGTGGATACTGCACATCCGGGAACGATGTATGTTGGTTTTGGTTCAGGCGGATTATGGAAGACAGTGAATAATGGATTAAGCTGGAAATCAATTTTTGAAGATCAGGCCGGTTTTAGTATTGGTGATTTTGCCATTGCCCCATCCAATCCGAATATACTTTATATAGGAACAGGCGAAAACTTAAAGAAACCAAGAAACTATACATTACCTGGCACAGGTATGTATCGATCTAATGATGCTGGAAAAACATGGGAACATATTGGCCTAGAAGATTCTTGGTCGATTGGTGAAATTGCAGTTGATCCAACTAATCCAAATATTGTTTTAGTTTCTGTATTAGGTCACTTATGGACTACAAATAAAAACAGAGGAATTTATAGAACAACAGATGGCGGTAAAACATGGGAGCATGTATTGTATAAAGATGAATTAACGGGCGCCAATGATATTGTGATATCTCCAATCAATTCAAAAATAATGTATGCTTCTCTATGGGAGGTTTATCCAGGTATTAGTGGTGTAAATAGTGGTGTATATAATAGTAATGACGGTGGTAAAACTTGGACCCACTGCAAGAATGGTTTACCTACAGGGCCTAATGTTGGGAGGATTGGTGTGTCGGTTTCATTTACAAATCCAAATAAGGCATATGCATTGGTTGATAATCTTAATAATCCAAAAAATCAAGCTGCTGAACTTTATAAAACGGAAGACGGCGGACTTACATGGAATAAAACACATACAAGTCCTTTTAAAATATTTTCTGCTTATGGTTGGTACTTCACTAATGTTTATGTGAATCCTAAAAATGATGAGGAAATTTTTTGCTTAGGTATTAGATTAGCGCATAGTGTAGATGGTGGTAAAACATTTACATTTATTGGTGGAAGCGTAAATCGAATGACGCCTAGCATTGCACAAGGCTTACATTTAGATCAATGTGAACTTTGGATCAATCCAAACAACCCAAATCATCTTGCCCTAGGTAATGATGGTGGATTATATGTTTCAATGGACAAGGGGCTAACCTGGATGCATTATAATAATATACCCACGGGAGAATTTTATGATATTGCCATTGATGCCTCCAATTATACGATATATGGGGGAACACAGGATGATGCAACGGTATACGGGCCTGCGAAAGAATTAAATACAAATTTTAGTGACCCATGGAAATATGTATGGATTGATCCTTGGGATGGTGGTGATGGCTGTGTTTCGCAAGTTGATCCAGAAAATAAAAATATTGTATACTATAGTCAGCAGTATGGAGATGCCACTAGATTAGATAGAACTGCAGACACCGCTGTTTCAATAAAACCTAGATTACCAAAATCGATTCAGGACACTTTACTTTTTAATTATATTACCCCCTACTTTATTTCTTCCTATCAAAGTAAAACGCTTTATCATGGCGGAAATTATATTTTTAAATCTACAGACAGGGGTGATGCCTGGAAAGTAATTAGTCCAAATATTACCAAATCGGCAATAAAAGAAAAACAGTCATTTGCAGCAGGTGCATTAGTGGAATCAACTATTAAAAAAGGATTGCTTTATGTTGGTACCGATAAAGGCGCTTTTTGGGTATCGCAAAACGATGGCGGTGTGTGGGAAGAAAAATCAGTTGGAATTGCAAATAATTATATTCGAAGTATTTCCCCTTCCAATTTCAAAACAGCTAGGGTTTATATGTGTATGACAGGTATTAATTATGATGATTTGCATAGTTATTTATATGTTTCTGAAAACTATGGAGCCGATTGGAAGAGTATATCTGCAGGATTACCGGATGAACCTATGAATGTTATTAAAGAAGATCCTACCAATGAAAATATATTATATGCTGGCGGTTTAAGAACTGTGTACGTTTCATTGGACAGAGGAAATACTTGGTCAACATTGGGTAAGGATATGCCACAGGTGGCGATTGCTGATTTAGAAATACATTTACCTACCATGGACCTAGTTATAGCTACGCATGGAAGAGGGATTTATAAAATAAATTTGAAGCCGATTCAAAAAATGATGAATCAACAGCTAGCAAAGGAGCAAGATTATTTGTTTGAAGTTTCGGAAATACAAAGACCATGGTTTAACTCGAATGGTGGAGAACCTGATTATCGTAGTTTTGAAAAAACGAATTTTTCATTATGGCTGAAGGAACCTCAATCCATTCAGCTTTCCATATTTGATAAAGCAAACAGAGAAATTTGGAGTACGAAAATTAACGGCAACAAGGGTTTTAATGAATATCGTTGGGATTTAACCCTAAGCAAAAGAACAAGCGACGAGCCCTACTTTGTTCACTATGATAAATTTATAGAAGCAGGAAAATACACACTGAAGGCGACGATAGGAAATAAAAAGTTTGAACAAAGCATAAATGTAATTAAAGGCGTTTCACCCTATATACAATAGGCTTTTTATTAAATAAATCATAAGACAAAAATAAAACAGGCCTTAAATTTTATTAAGGAGGCGGAGCATAGTATTTTAAAAAAGTCCTACTTTTTTAAATAAATCATAAGACAAAAATAAAACAGGCCTTAAATTTTATTAAGGCCTGTTTTATTAAGAAAGTTCGTCAAGTGGGGATTCCTTACTAAATGCTTTATGCATTTTTGGATGATCCAACAATTTTTCCGTGTGGGATATAAAAATAGTAGCGATGCCATTTCCAATGAAATTGGTAATGGCTCTGGCTTCGGACATGAATCTGTCCACACCCAACAATAATGCCAACCCTTCTACAGGAATCATATTAGTAGCAGTTAATGTGGAAGATAATACAATAAAACCACTGCCAGTAACGCCTGCAGCTCCTTTAGAAGTAATCATCAATATGGCAATGATGGTAAATATTTGTTCCATACTTAAATGAACGTTAAAAACCTGCGCTAAAAAAATAATTGCCATGGATAAATAAATGGAAGTGCCGTCTAAATTAAAGGAATATCCTGCAGGTATCACTAGGCCCACTACCGATTTTGAACAGCCCATTTTTTCTAGCTTTTCCATTAAGGAAGGTAATGCAGCTTCGGAGGAGGAAGTGCCTAATACAATGAGTAATTCCTTTCTGATATAATTTAAAAAAGAAAATATATTTACTTTGCAATATTTTAAGATTGCCCCTAGTATAAGTAATACAAATAAAGCCATAGTGATATATACGCAAGCCATTAATTTCATTAGAGGTAATAGGGTGTCCACACCATATTTACCAATGGTATAAGCCATACCACCAAAAGCACCAATGGGTGCGAGATACATCACATAGTGTAATGCTTTAAATACATATTTACTTGTCCAGTTAATTTTTGAAACAATAATTGCACGATGTTTTAGTTTGCTTATAATGATTCCTGCAATGATCGCAAAAACTAAAACCTGTATAGTAATATTGCTTTTAAAAAAACTAGACCAAGAAAACGAAGCTGCGCCTTGTTTGTACGCAGAAATATCTGCTTTTTGAATATGCGAAGTATCCACGTGTACGCCTGGTTGAATTACATATGCCACCACTACGCCAATCACTAATGCGATGGTTGTTACAATTTCAAAATACAATATTGCTTTACCCCCTATCTTTCCCACTTTTTTTAAATCACTCATCCCGCAAATGCCAGTGATAATGGTCAATAAAATAATGGGGTTTATAAACAGTTTAACAACATCAATAAAATACTTACCCAAGGGTTGCATCGCAACACCAGTGCTAGGTGATATATAACCAATTAAGATACCAGCAGTAATAGAAGCCAATACCCAAAAGGTGAGATTTTTAAAAAGTTTTTTCAACGGATCAATTTATAATTTCCCGTACAAGTTGCGTAATTTTTCACGCGTCATGATGCTTTCCCAATTTGACCCTAATGCGTTTTCCCATAATGGTTTTAGACTTAATGAAATATTAATCATTTCATCAAATTGCGCCTCTGTTAGGTTGGCACATATACCTGTAGGAATTTCAATTTTATTTTTCTCCACCATGAATTTAAATTCTTCTACGCCTGCAGGATAATATTCTTCCAAATGATTCATTACAATACAATTACCAATACCATGTTTGGTTCCTAGTAAATAACTTAAACCATAACTCACTGCATGTGCCACACCCACTTGACTATACGCAATACTCATGCCACCTGCGTAACTAGCCATCATTAATTGTTCATCGCTCTCCTCATCCCAGCCTGTTTTTTCAACATATATTTTTCGGCAAAGGTCCAATGCTTTTTCGCCATAACTTTTACTGAACTCATTTAAATAAGTACCTTCTAATGATTCGATGCAATGAATATAACAATCCATACCGGTGTAAAAACGCTGGTTTACTGGTGCGTCTTTTGCTAAATCTGGATCCAGTACAATTTGATTAAACGGCGTAAAATCAGAATTCATACCCAGCTTACGCACAGGACCCGTTAACACCGTTGTTCTACTCACTTCGGCGCCCGTTCCAGATAAGGTAGGAATACCCACTTTGTAAACGCCCGCTTGTTGTACCAGGTCCCAGCCCTGATAATCCGCAGATGATCCGGGGTTCGTCATCATAAGTGAAACTGCTTTTGCAAGGTCCATGGTAGAGCCGCCACCAATTCCTACAATACCACTTACGGTTCCAAATTCTTCGCGGAGAGAAGCCGCCAAAGCGTCTACCTGCTTGGTTTTAGGCTCATGGGTAACATCTGCAAAAACAATTTTATCTTTTCCATTAAGTGGAATTCTTTGCACGAGCGGCTTACCTTCAAAAAAGTGATCCACTAAAAAAATCATGGGGGCATCACCTTTTCTATTGGGTGCTAATATTTCGTCGAGTTGATTAAAACTACCGCGTCCATACACCACATAGTCAACCATTTTAAAATTTCTAAAACTCATATCGTTCTGTTTTAATTCAGGTATTTATTATTCTTATAAAAGCTTAGTTGCTTTTGCTAAATCTTCGGGTGTATCAATTTCTACACCCATATAATTTGTTGTGACCATTTTTATGGGAACGCCATTTTCTAAATAACGAAGGCACTCAATTTTTTCTGCTGCTTCAAGTGGTGTGATTTCCCAATTGGTAAACGCGAGCAGCGCTTCTTTTTTAAATGCATAAACACCAATATGTTCATAATACGTTATGGTGCTTTCGGTGCTTCTAGGATAAGGTATCACGCTACGCGAAAAAAATAAAGCATTGCTATTTTTATCGATGGCCACTTTTACATAATTGGGATCATCAATATTTTGTTGTGACGTAAGCACTTGCATCAGCGATGCTACACGCACATTTTGAGTACTATCGTTAAATACTTCTAGTAATTTTTGAAGGGGTTCTTTTTTTACAAAAGGCTCGTCGCCTTGCACATTAACCACCACATCAATATCTAAATCAGCAATAGCTTCGGCAATTCGGTCGCTACCGCTTTCGTGTGAACGAATGCTCATAATAGCTTTACCGCCATTTTCTGTAATTTCGTTATATATAATTTCACTATCCGTTACAACCCATACATCGTCAAATAATCCAGTTTCCACTGTGTTATCATACGTGTGGCGTATTACTGTTTTA
>CALLKA010000054.1 GCA_938008665.1 uncultured Bacteroidota bacterium | reverse complement strand
GTGCAAAATATGTAACTTTAACTAAAGGAGTAGTTGTTCAAACTGGAAGTATTACTAGTGCTGTGACTCTTAACCAGCCTGCTGTTGAGATTACAACTGTAAGTGCTACCATTGCTGGAACTGTAAACACCTTTACTCTTAACAACAGCTACATCAAAGCTGATTCTGTAATTCTTGCTACTGTAAATGATACTACTGGTGCTGGCTTAGTTGTCGTACAGGTAGATAACATTGTGGCAGGATCTTGCTCAATTTCTTTGGCAGGGGTTGTTTCAAACACTGGTACCGTAACTGTAGGTTTCGGAATCTTCTGATTAACTTAATAATAGGGGAGGTAACACTCCCCTTTTTTAAACTATGAATGTACAACTAAACATCGAAGCACTAAAAGCAAAAGACTGCGCTTACTTATCTATCTTGGATACATCAGTGTACCCAGTAGCTCCTACAAGTGCAGAAATTAATATCAGTCTACCTGGATTTGATAATCCATATTTATTACTTGCATCATCTTGATCACCCCAAGTAATTACTGCGCCCATTTCATGCATAATTTCACGGAAGGTTTCCTTCATATGTTTTGCTTGCTGTACTTCGTATTCTGAATTTTTACAATCAAACTTTAATACTGGAATACCATATTTGTCAACTACATCCGGGTCAATTTTACAATGATTTTCAAACCTAGGCACCGCTTCACCTCTTCCGCCCATACCTACACTTGCACCATAAAAAAAGCGAACATCCTCTTTCAATGATTCTCCGTATCCACCAGCTTCCTTGGTTCTACCATTGACTTGAAACTTGCCATTCAATCCTTGTTGGCCCATTCCAAATCCGTAACCAGGCTGACTCATACCACCCCAATATTCAATATGGTATCCTCTAGGAAAATTTAATTTTTTATTATCCAACCACCAAGGTGTATACACGTGCATACCACCAACGCCATCTTCGTTGTAACGCTTACGACCAAACAAACTTGGAATAACGCCACCCAAAGCAGCGCCAGTTGAGTCATGCAAATAATGTCCTACAACCCCTGAACTATTCGCCAAACCATTTGGATGTTTGGATGATTTTGAATTTAATAATAAACGCGCAGTCTCACATGTACTTGCACCTAACACAACTATTTTTGCATTAATTTGATACTCCTGTCTATCGGCTTTGTTCACATAGGAAATGCCTACCGCTTTACCTTCTCTGTCCGTAATTACTTCACGTGCCATAGCACCAGTAATTAAATCAACATTGCCTGTTAATAGTGCTGGTCGAACTAAAACCGAAGAAGAAGAAAAATCGCCGTACACTTTACATGAACGATTACATTGACCGCAGTAAAAACAAACCCCGCGATCATCATTTATTTTTTTAGTTAAAATAGATAAACGGGATGGAATCACTGGTATGTTAATTCCTGTTGCTGCTTTTTTAAACATCAACTCATGCAACCTTGGTTTTGGCGGCGGTAAAAAAATACCATCTGGATCATTTGGCAACCCTTCATTTGTTCCGTATACACCAATTAATTTATCAATTTTATCATAATAAGGTTTGATGTCCTCATAACCTATTGGCCAATCGTCGCCTAAGCCGTCAATACTTCTTCTTTTAAAATCTTTTGGCCCGAATCGCAATGAAATACGACCCCAATGGTTGGTACGACCACCCACCATTCTAGCTCTCCACCACTCAAATTTATCACTGCCTGGCGTTTGGGTATACGGTTCACCATCAATTTCCCAACCCCAATAGGAAGCATCAAAATCGCCAAATGGACGCATTTTGGTACTTGCCCCACGACGCGGTGATTCCCATGGATTTTTTAATTGTGATGAGTTTTTAGCTGGATCAAATTCAGGACCCGCCTCTAACAAACAAACTTTAAGTCCAGCCTTTGCTAAAACATAGGCTGACATTCCCCCTCCTGCGCCTGAACCAACAATGACTGCGTCATAATTTTTCGGCGAAACTTTTACTTGAAAATTGGACATATTGCTATTTTTTTCTCTATTGGTATTGAACTATGAATTTAAAGAAAATAATTAATGGTTGCCTAATTTTTACATGAAAGTTTGCGTTTTAGTAAAAGCAAAAGGCCAGGTTTCCTTTAGGGTAGGTTTAAAGTAAAAATCCCCACCCTTAATGGGTGGGGATTAAAATCATTAGAGGATATTTTTGGAAATTTTATATTTTATAAAAATTTCCAAAAAATCAACTGCACCCCATTGAGGTTCCACAGTTCAAGCATTTATAGCAAGTACCGCTTCTGATTGTAATATGTCCACATGTGCTACAAGCTGGCGCATCACTTTGCATACTCTTAGCAGCTGCTTGCACTTGGTCTAATGATCCACCAGCCGTTGTTTCAACTGCTACAGCTACATTCGCTTTAGCAACTGTTGGCGCAGTAACACGAATGCTACTTAACTCAGGCTTTCCCACTAATGTAATATCGCCCTCCTCACCTAAATTTTCAACTGTCGGCTTGTCTAATACATGAACTAAATCAGTTCTGCCTAAATATTCATAAGCTAATGAACGGAATATAAAGTCAACAATCGAAGTGGTTGTTTTGATATTTGGATGATCGACCATTCCTGAAGGTTCGAACTTGGTAAATACAAATTTCTCAACAAACTCTTCCAATGGAACACCATATTGTAAACCAACTGAAATTGAGATGGCAAAGCAGTTCATTAAACTACGAAGTGTTGATCCTTCTTTTGCTAAATCGATAAATATTTCACCTAAAGTGCTGTCATTGTACTCGCCTGTTCTTAAGAATAAAACCTGTCCACCAATACGCGCTTTTTGTGTAAACCCACGACGCTTAGCAGGTAATGATTTACGCTCAACGATTCTAGATAGTTGACGCTTAAATTTAGTATCCGTTGAAGCAGACATTCTTTTTTGAACTTCTTCTAACAACTCATCTACATTTAATTTACTTAGGTCAACCAATTGAGAACCTGCTTCTGCTACTGCAACTTCCTCTTCAGTTGTCGCATCTGCTTTTTTCTTTTTATCAGATTTTGTACTTAATGGCTGACTTAATTTAGAACCATCGCGGTATATCGCATTCGCTTTTAAACCGAGTGTCCAACTCATTAAATAAGAATCGGCAATTTCTTCAACAGTTGCTTCGTTTGGAAGGTTAATGGTTTTAGAAATCGCACCCGATAAGAATGGTTGGCAAGCAGCCATCATTCTTATGTGACCATGCGCATGAATGTATCTTTCGCCTTTTTTACCATTTTTATTCGCACAATCAAATATGGACAAATGCTCCTCTTTTAATGCTGGTGCACCTTCTACAGTCATAGTACCACAAACATAATCGTTGGCAGCATCTATTTGATCTTCTGTAAATCCTAATGATTCTAATAAATTAAATGACCAATCAGCAAAAACTTCTTCCTTAAATCCTAACCTTGTTAAACAAGCATCACCCAATGTGAAACGGTTAAAGATGAATCCAATTTCAAATGCTGATTTTGCAGCACCATTTAATTTTGCAATTTCTTCCGCTGTAAATCCTTTCGCTAATAAAGATTCATTATTAATATATGGAGCACCTGCGAAACTTGCATGTCCAACAGCAAAGTTTACAATTGCATCATTTTCAGCTTGTGTATATCCTAAATTCTTTAATGCTTGTGGTACCGATTGGTTGATTATTTTAAAATATCCACCGCCTGATAATTTTTTAAATTTCACTAAAGCAAAATCTGGTTCAACACCTGTAGTATCGCAATCCATTACTAAACCAATCGTTCCAGTTGGCGCGATTACAGTTGTTTGTGCATTTCTATAACCATATTTTTCACCTAATTGAACTGCATCATCCCAAGCCTTCGTTGCAGCTTTCAATAAATAATCAGGCGTATGTTGTGCTTTAATTCCTTGTGGTTTAATTTCAAGACCTACATAAGCACCTTCTGCATCATAAGCAGCAGCGCGGTGATTACGCATTACACGTAACATATCTTCTTTATTTTCTTCATATCTATCAAAAGCACCTAAGAAAGAAGCTAATTCAGCCGATGTTTTATATGCAACGCCCGTCATGATCGCAGTGATTGATCCTGCAATACCACGTGCTTCTTCGCTATCGTAAGCAATACCACTTACCATTAACATTGAACCAAGGTTGGCAAAACCTAACCCTGTCGTTCTGTAGTCATATGATAATTGTGCTACTTCTTTAGAAGGGAACTGCGCCATTAAAATAGAAACTTCTAATACAGTAGCCCATAATCTTGTCGTATACTCAAAACCAGTTACATCAAAAGTATTGTCAGACTCATTAAAGAATTTGCGCAAATTGATAGACGCTAGGTTACAAGCCGTGTTGTCCAAGAACATATATTCTGAACATGGGTTTGAAGCGTTAATTCTTCCCCCTTTTGGACATGTATGCCACTCATTAATAGTAGTATCATATTGTGTTCCTGGATCCGCACAACGCCATGCAGCGTTTGCAATTTGATCCCATACTTCACGTGCAGGTATTGATTGCATCACACGACCATCAGTACGTGCTTTTAATTCCCAATTGCCATTTTCAGACAATGCTTTAAAGAAGCTGTTCGGAATACGCACCGAGTTGTTTGAGTTTTGCCCAGACACAGTTGCATATGCTTCTCCTTCATAACTATTGTCATAACCAGCCGCTATTAAAGCAGCTACTTTATCTTCTTCTTTTACTTTCCAGTTAATGAAGTCCATTACTTCTGGATGATCTAAATCCAAACAAACCATTTTAGCAGCACGACGTGTAGTACCACCAGATTTAATGGCGCCTGCAGCACGATCACCAATTTTTAAGAAGCTCATTAAGCCACTTGATGAACCGCCACCAGATAATTTCTCGTTAGCCCCTCTGATTTGAGAAAAGTTAGTTCCAACACCAGATCCGTATTTAAAGATTCTGGCTTCTCTTGTCCATAAATCCATAATCCCCCCCTCATTCACTAAATCATCGCTTACGCTTAAGATAAAACAAGCATGTGGTTGCGGACGCTCATATGCACTGGTTGATCTCTTTAATTTTTTATCTTTTGGATCAACATAATAGTGCCCTTGCGCACCACCTGTAATACCATAACTTTCATGTAAACCTGTATTAAACCATTGAGGTGAATTTGGAACACAAGCTTGATTTAAAATACTATATACTAACTCCTCATAAAATATTTGTGCATCTTGTTCAGTTGCAAAATAACCATAACGCTCACCCCACACTCTCCAGCAATTCGCCATACGATGCGCAACTTGCTTTACTGTTGTTTCACGACCTAAGGAACCATCTGCTTGAGGTACGCCGGCTTTTCTAAAATATTTTTGTGCAAGAATATCTGTTGCAATTTGACTCCACTGTTTCGGCACTTCCACATTGGTCATTTCAAACACTTTTTCTCCGTTTGGATTTTTGATTACACTATCTCGGTAATCATAATCGAATTGATCAAATGGAGAAACATTTTCTTTTGTAAAAAGGCGTGTAAATTGTAAGCCCTTTTTTGTTTTAGGAGTAGTAGCCATGGTCTTGTTTCTATTTAAGGATGTTAGTGGGTTATCCCATTAGGTTTTCAAAAAACCTTGATGGGTATACGAAAATATCCTTCTAAAATCACAAAGCAAGCATCGAAATATCAACAGCTGTGGAAAAGAAATGTGAATTAAATCAAACCCTATATCCGGCTTGATTTTCATGATTTATCCCCATGAGATGTTAGTTTCTGCGAAAAAAAAACCTTGGATGTTTGAAATTTTTAGTATTTGTTAGCACCCCTTATCCCTTGTTGCAATAAAATCAATATTTTTGGTGATTCCGATAAACAACAAACTCCTTTGAGGTAATTACGGCTCGGGGGTATATAAAACAGAAAAAAATAATTTTTACCTGTTTTATTATGTGTTTTTTTGGAAAAAATATTGCACCTTACACGGGCATATAAAATGAGAAATAAACTATACGATATTATTACGCAGGGAAAATCAGATGCCAAAAAAGCATTTGCTGTTTTAATTGACCCAGATAAAATAAATGACCAAAGTTTAACTCAAACCATTGATATTGCCGTTAAGTCCAAAGTGGATTATTTTTTTGTTGGTGGAAGCTTAGTAGTGACCGATACTTTAGATACCGTAGTTACAAGTATCAAAAAACAATGCAATATTCCTGTTATTCTTTTTCCTGGATCCCCAGATCAAATTACACCAAAAGCAGATGCCCTTTTATATTTGTCTTTAATATCTGGACGAAATGCAGAATTACTTATAGGACAACATGTGATCAGTGCGCCTTTTGTGAAGAAAAGTGGTCTTGAAATTATATCAGTTGGATATATGCTTATTGATGGTGGCAGCCCTACAACCGTTTCCTATATTTCAAATTCGAACCCGATTCCTTCAAATAAAAATGATATCGCTTTATGTACTGCCATGGCTGGAGAAATGCTTGGCCAAAAGCTAATTTATATGGATGCAGGAAGTGGTGCTCAAAAAGCAATCCCTACTGAAATGATTGCAAAAGTGAGTGCACATATTCAAATTCCTTTGATTGTGGGTGGTGGAATTACTACACCTGAGAAAGCAAAACAAAATTGTATTGCTGGCGCTGATATTATAGTAGTTGGCAATGCCGTTGAAAAAGATCCGGCATTGATTCAATCCATCGCTGAAGCGATTCATAGTTTGAATTGATTCACCAGCTTTATTAGAAGCTCATCATTTCCTTAAATTTCACTGTTTGACGTCGGCTAATTTCAATTTTTTCTCCGCCCTTTAATTCCACTAATAACCCCCCATTAAAGTAAGGTTCAATTTTTTCGATCCAATGTAGATTGATAATATGTTTGC
>CALLKA010000053.1 GCA_938008665.1 uncultured Bacteroidota bacterium | reverse complement strand
AGCAATGGGAATTGAAAATGAGATCTAAGTTTGTTGCAAAATAAAACTAAAATCGTTTCTTATCCAGTAGCTTTTTAATGGCTACTTTGTCAATAGGTAAGGTCATCGCATCTTCGGAAAGTTCAGCTAATGGAATCCATCTTAAATGCTCTGCAGTTCCTTTGCTATCTGCTACTTGTTCGGGCAGAAAATCAAAAGCTTTTTCTTTTGTGCTTACCTCCATCGTATTACTAGCATGCACATAATAATAAATAGAAATAATTTGATCGGTATTATTAAATGCAGAAATTTGAAAAAAATCGGTGGTGTATAAATGTTCACCAACGGTTACTGTTAATCCAGTTTCCTCCATAAATTCTCTTGCAACACATTCGCGCGTGCCTTCGCCAAATTCTAATCCGCCACCTGGTAGTTTGGTAAAATAATTTCCTCTGATAAATTCATCACTCACGAGTAATCTATTGGCTTTATCTAGTAATACGCCATATACTCTAACATTAAATAAGGGCATTGTTCTAATTTTAATTAAACAGTAATACTTCCACTGAATACAAATGTACCAGGGCCCATTAGCCAGATATTTTCAAATACTTGGTCGCCTTTATTGTTAAAACGAACCGCTAATTTCCCGCCCAAGGTTTCAATTTGTATGGTTTGCTCGCCTAATTTTTCAATACCTGAAATTAAAGCAGCTGCGGTGACACCAGTGCCGCAACTTAATGTTTCATTTTCTACACCACGTTCGTAGGTGCGTACAAAAATTTTATCATCTTGTTGTTCTACAAAGTTTACATTAATGCCTTCTGATTTGAATCGATCATTGTATCTGATCATTTGACCCAAGCCAAAAACATCTACACTGTTAATGCTATCTACCATTTCAATATAATGGGGAGAGCCTGTATTCAAAACAAAAAAGGGTACTTCGCCATCAATGTTTTTTTCAACTTCATTTACATCGCTCATTTTTAAATACACCCATCCATCTTCATTGATCGTTGCTTCATGTGGGCCATCAATTGCAATGAATTTAAATTGTTTTTTATTCAGACCGATATCATAAGCAAATTGGGTTAAACATCTTCCGCCATTACCACACATGGATCCTTCTAATCCATTTGCATTATAATAAGTCATTTCAAAATCGTAACCTTCCTTATTGCCTAATAACATAAGCCCGTCTGCGCCAATGCCTTTTTTGCGATCACAGATAAAAGCAATTTGTTCCCTGGTTAATACAATATTATTTTGTGTATTATCGATGATGATAAAATCATTTCCTGTACCTTGGTATTTTGAAAAATTAATTTTCATTTTAAAATCAGTTATTGAAATTTATTTTAAATTTTTTCTATAATGGCTAATGATTTTTGAATCATATTATTTACAGCCTGACCCATATCCTTACTGTATTCTTTTTTAACGCGGTTGGCAACAATCACATTGATGCTTAAGCATTGGTGTCCTAATATATTACACAAGCCATAAATAGCGCTGGTTTCCATTTCAAAGTTGGCAATATGATGATTGCCATATTTAAAACTGGTCATCTGGTCAACCAAGTTGGGCATAGCCAAAGGCATTCTTAATATACGGCCTTGTGGGCCATAAAATCCAGGGCAAGTAACGGTGATGCCATGGTTATAATCTTGCGTAAAGTGTTTAATTAACCCCGCACTTGCAGAAGCGATATATGGAAACACTTTGTGTGAATTTATTTGCGTGTGTGATTCAAAGGCAGATAAAATTGCTTTTTCTTCCTCGTTGTTTTGCAAATTATAAAAATGCAATAAGTTGTCAATGCCTAAGCCATGTGTTCCCGCGACCAATTGATCAACGCCCACCTCACCTTGTAGTGATCCACAAGTACCCATTCTTATAATGGAGACTGATTTTTTTTGTTCTTTAATCGTCCTGGTTTCAAAATCAATATTCACAAGTGCGTCCACCTCATTTAAAGCAATATCAATATTGTCGGGTCCAATACCAGTAGATAAAACTGATATTCGCTTATTACCCACATATCCGGTATGCGTAATAAATTCTCTATGCGCACACACATGCTCTACGCGATCAAAATATTTGCTTACTTCGGCAACACGGTCAGGGTCACCCACGGTAATAATCGTGTCTGCAATTTGATCTGGCCTTACATTAAGGTGATAAATTGCCCCTCTTTCATTAATAATCATTTCAGATGCGCCAATGGGTTGCATATTTCAATTTTATGTCACAAATGTCGTTTAAATCGTATTAGTGGTAAAATTCTTTTATAATTAACTTCTTTGCGTTATTTTCGCGTTCCTAAAAAAGGGTCCTGTGGCCGAGTGGCTAGGCAGAGCTCTGCAAAAGCTTCTACAGCGGTTCGAATCCGCTCGGGACCTCGATACAAAGCCTCCTCCGATTATCGGATGAGGCTTTTTTCATTTGAAGCAGCGACACAAGCTTGCTTGTGTCGCTGGGGGGCATTGTTCTTCCTATTTGTCCTTTCAAAGGCTTTATCTACTTTTACAATATGAAGCACTCTCAAACCATCGGTATACTACTTTGCTTAGCATTGATTTACACAACCACCCAACCATTTATAATTATTGAAAGTAGACATTGGGTAATTACCGGTTGGAATCCTGTGGGAAGTTCCTTTGGTCAATCGGGGAAATTTTTATGTTTCTTTGCTGCCTTGGGCGCCTTGTTTTTTGCTCTACCTTTTATTTGGGCAAAAAGGTTCAATATGGTTTTTGGCGCATTCATGTTTGCCTGGTCATTCCGTAATTATTTAATTCTATCTACCTGTCAAATGGGAGAGTGTCCACAAAAGCAATGGGCATTGTATGGATGTATTATTTTATCAGGTCTAATTTTATTAATGACATTTTTACCCAAAATAAAAGTTAGCTAGTTAAAAAGCATATCCTAATTAAACGGATAATTTCTTTAAAGCGGCATCAATCATTTTTACTGATTCCAAAATCTGAACTTCATTAATAATTAAAGGAGGGGCAAATCTTATTTTATCGCCATGCGTTGGTTTAGCTAAAAGTCCTTGGTCACGTAAATGCAAACAAAGTTCCCAGGATACTTCTGGATCTTTATGATTGATCACAATAGCATTTAACAAACCACGACCCCGTATTTGTTTTATTAATGGAGAATTTAATTTCACTAATTCATTTCGTAATAATTTCCCCATCGCTTCTGCATTCTCAGCCATTTTTTCCGACTTTAAAATTTCTAAGGATTTCATTGCAACAGCACAGGCTAATGGATTGCCTCCATAGGTGGATCCATGTTCGCCCGCTTTAATTTGCATCATGATTTCATTGTCGGCCAATACTGCTGAAATGGGAAGTGTGCCTCCACTCAATGCTTTACCTAATATTAAAATATCTGGTCGAACATTTTCATGATCACATGCTAACATTTTACCAGTGCGCGCCAAACCTGTTTGTATTTCATCTGCAATAAATAAAACATTATAATGATTACATAAGTCACGCACGCCTTTTAAATAACCATCCGATGGGATTACAACACCAGCTTCGCCCTGAATAGGTTCAACCATAAATGCAGCAACTGTATTATCTTGAAATGCTTTTTCGAGTGCGATTAAATCATTATAAGGTACTAAGCCAAAGCCTGGCATATAAGGTCCAAATCCTTGATAGCTACTTGGGTCAGTTGAAGATGAAATTGCAGCCAATGTGCGCCCCCAAAAATTACCTTCCGCGAAAACAATTTTTGCTTGATTTTCTGGAATGCCTTTTACATTATAACCCCATCGTCTTGCTAATTTAATTGCTGTTTCACCACCTTCTACTCCGGTATTCATTGGCAAAACTTTATCATAACCAAAATAGGAGGTGATGTATTTTTCATATTCGCCTAATAAATTATTATGAAAAGCACGGGAGGTTAATGTCAACTTGCTAGCTTGTTCTTGTAAAGTTTTAATAATTGCTGGGTGACAATGACCTTGATTTACTGCGGAGTAACCACTTAAAAAATCGTAATATTTTTTTCCATCCACATCATATAAAAAAACGCCTTCGCCTTTTTCGATGACAACTGGTATGGGGTGGTAGTTGTGAGCACCAAACTGATCTTCAAGTGCTAAATATTTTAAAGCAGCATCACTCAATGCATTCGTGTGATTCATAATGAAACGATTAAAAGTAAAAAAAGAAAAAAGCCAGATCCAAATAGAAATTGGGCTGTTTGAACAAAAAAATGGGGGAGGTTAAACTAACCCCAAGGGATGATTTAGAAAATCTAAATTAGCAAATAGAAAAAGGCCTTTGTTCATGTATGCAATTTAGTTTTTTTAGCACAAATTCCAAAGATTTGGTGGTACATTCGCTAAAACATTTCTCTTTGCAACCAACTGTTTCAATCGTTATTTTAAATTTTAATGGTGTAAAATACCTAAAGGAGTTTTTACCATCGGTAATGGCTACCCAGTATGATGCATTTGAAATTATTGTTGCTGATAATGGATCAACAGATAATTCTTTGGAAGTATTATCACAACAGTTCCCCTCAGTTAAAGTAATTACAAACAATAAAAACGAAGGGTTTGCTGGTGGATATAATTGGGCATTGAAGCAAGTGATCAGTGACTATTATGTGCTTCTAAATTCAGATGTTCAAGTAGAACCCAATTGGATACAACCCATGGTTGATTTATTGCAAGCGAATCAAAACATCGGGGCTTGTCAACCTAAAATTTTAGCAAAGGATCATCCAACTACATTTGAATATGCAGGTGCTGCAGGCGGATGGATTGATATATTAGGATATCCATTTTCAAGAGGTCGTGTTTTTGATATTTGTGAAACGGATCAACAGCAATATGATTCTGTTGCCCCCATCTTTTGGGCAAGTGGCGCATGTATGATGATCAGATCATCCTTATTCCATCAATTAAAAGGGTTTGATGCGCAGTTTTTTGCACATCAGGAGGAAATTGACCTTTGTTGGCGAATGCAGTTAATTGGCCATCAATTATTTGCTTGCCCGAGTTCGGTAGTATATCATGTGGGTGGAGGTACCTTACCTAAAGGTGGAAGAAAGGTGTTTTTGAATTTTAGGAACAATTTGGTCATGCTAGCTAAAAATTTGCCCTTAAGTGAATTGGTATGGAAAATGCCAATGAGGCTTGGGTTGGATGCTATATCTGCTTACAAAGGGCTATTAAGTGGAGATTTGTCCTTTTTTATGGCTATTGCCAAGGCGCATTTCTCCTTCTTCGGTAATTTTATATCAGGAAAGATAAAAAGGACCGAAAATACAAAACCTATGAAATCGCTTCAGGGTGTATATGGGGGATCCTTGGTTTGGCAGTACTTTATAAAAAATAAGCACCATTTTGACAAAATTGTAACGAAACCCGTTCATTATTAAGAACTTGTTGTTATTTTTGCGTCCGTAATTAATCAATATGTCACAAGATTTACAAGAAACTTCAGCACAAAAAGATATCGCCACAAATTGGGTGACTTCTTCTAGATTTATTTTTTATGTATCAGTTTTTGCTTTGTTAGCATTGGTATTAGGCAATTGTACCAAATTATTCACTAGTGGTTTTAAGAAAACTACACCTGAAGTGAATACAAGCTCTCAATACAAACCTGAGTATAAGTAGTAAAAAAAATTTGTTTAAGAGCGCTGAATCCTTATTTTTGCACTCCTAAAAATAGTTCTTACAAAAGCGAAAGTAGCTCATTTGGTAGAGCACGACCTTGCCAAGGTCGGGGTGGCCGGTTCGAGCCCGGTCTTTCGCTCTAAATCCCGAGCCTTGTTCGGGATTTTTTTTACACCATGCCCTGGTGGTGGAACTGG
>CALLKA010000052.1 GCA_938008665.1 uncultured Bacteroidota bacterium | reverse complement strand
GCTATTTGATCTTGAAAAGCCAGTACCCACATTATTACTAGAAACTGAATTGCTATTGATACTTCTAAAGCCTGCTGGTGTATTTGATCTAGCACCTACATTGCCATTACTATTTGAATTTGCAAAATTGCCATTTTCTCTAACTTCACTTGATCTTCTAAATTGTCCAATATTTTTCATGTATGGATTTAAGTTGGTGCGATTAGGTTGCACTGGAACTCGTTTGTCGTAATTATTTACATTTACTGGTATACCACCATAGATGCCTCCGTAGATGCCACCATAGTAATTTCCATAAGGATTCCATATACTAGCATAGTAGGGGTTCCAGCCACCGAAACCAAATCCACCATATCCAAATCCACCGAAACCAAATCTACCAAATCCGCCACCCCAGAATGGGTCATATCCAAAACCTCCAAAGCCTCCGAATCCACTACCCCAAAAAGGGTCATAACCAAAGCCTCCGAATCCGCCGTAACCGAACCCACCAAATCCACCATAATAGCCAGCCCATCCAAAACGATTGTTCCAAAATGGATCCCAACCACCGCCATAACCAAATCCGCCAAATCCCCCATATCCCATGCCAAAACCAACGCTGAAACTTGGGTTGTTCCAATAGCCAAAATCATCGATGCTTGACCAACGATTTCTATTCGCTACTTTCATTCTTAAATAACGATCATCTTGATAATTTTGATAATCTTGATATGTTTCCTCCTCAACTTGCGCTACTACTTGCGCAGCAGGTTTGCTTGGAGTATAATATAAATCATCGCTAGCAACTGTCGTTGTTTGTTGCAGGCTTGTGCAACTTGTTACAAAAAAACTAATCGCTACTATGCCAACGGCGAGTAGATTAAAATTTGGGGTAGTATTTTTTGTGTTCATTTTGGTACTTTTTAGGTTTTTATATGCCCTTGATTTAGCATACATTTGCTAGTATAAAGGTAGTGAAGTTTGAAATATAGAGCGTTTTTCGTACATCATTTGTTTTTATTTAAAATGTTAATATTTTTTTAAGAAATGGCAAAGGAATTAACCACAAGGGTACAGGATTATTCACAATGGTATAACGACCTAGTTTTAAAGGGGTCATTGGCGGATTATAGCGCCGTAAGAGGCTGTATGGTCATTAAACCCTATGGTTACGCGCTCTGGGAAAATATGCAAGCAGCTTTAGACAAGATGTTTAAAGATACAGGTCATGAAAATGCCTACTTCCCTTTATTTGTCCCAAAATCATTGTTTGAAGCGGAGGAAAAAAATGCGGAAGGCTTTGCTAAAGAGTGTGCCATTGTTACCCATTATCGTTTAAAAACGGATCCGAATAACAAAGGAAAATTAATGGTGGATCCAGAAGCAAAATTAGAGGAAGAATTAATTGTGCGACCAACCAGTGAAGCGATCATTTGGAATACGTATAAAACTTGGATTCAATCCTACAGAGATTTGCCAATTTTGGTTAATCAATGGGCGAATGTAGTAAGATGGGAAATGCGCACAAGATTGTTTTTAAGAACTGCTGAATTTTTATGGCAGGAAGGACATACGGCACATGCAACCAAAGACGAAGCGATTGCAGAAACGGTTAAAATGCTAGATGTGTATGCAGACTTTGCAGAAAATTGGATGGCCATGCCTGTGATCAAAGGCGTGAAAACTGAAAGTGAAAGATTTGCTGGTGCCGAAGATACTTATTGCATTGAAGCATTGATGCAGGATGGTAAAGCCTTACAAGCAGGCACTTCACATTTTTTAGGTCAAAATTTTGCAAAAGCATTTGATGTAAAATTTAGTGATAAAAATAATACACAAGAATATGTTTGGGCAACAAGTTGGGGTGTAAGTACCCGACTCATTGGTGGATTAGTGATGACCCATAGTGATGATGAAGGTTTGGTATTGCCACCAAGAATAGCACCAATACAAGTGGTCATTGTTCCCATCTTCAAAGGAGACGAACAAAAAGCAATGATTGATGAAAAGATGGCAGTAGTGGTTGCTTCTTTTAAAGCTGCTGGCATCAGAGTTAAATATGATAACACAGATAACAATCGACCAGGATGGAAATTTGCTGAGTATGAATTAAAAGGGGTGCCAATTCGTATAGCGGTGGGTCCAAGAGATTTAGAAAACAACCAAGTTGAATTAGCGCGTCGCGACACCAAGGAAAAAACAGCCATTTCATTGGATGGATTAACAGAAACAGTTGCAGCATTATTATTAGAGATACAATCTAACTTGTTACAACGCGCAACAAAATATCGTGACGATCATATTACATCAGTGGATACCTGGGATGAATTTGTTAATGTACTAGATAATAAAACGGGTTTTGTTTTAGCGCATTGGGATGGGACTGCAGCAACCGAAGAAAAAATTAAAGAGCAAGTCAAGGCGACCATTCGTTGTATACCATTAGATAATCCATTAGAGGACGGCAAGTGTATACTCACTGGGAATCCCTCCAAGCAACGCGTTTTATTTGCGCGCGCATACTAAGAGATAAGAATATTCAATGCGACAAAAAGCCATCCCCGAAGTTTTAATGCCATTTCTTGATGGAAAGTTGTTGCTCATTGATAAGCCACTGCAATGGACTTCATTTGATATCGTCAACAAAATTCGTTATCTCATTAGAGTAAAAAAAGTGGGACATGCAGGTACCTTAGATCCATTAGCTACCGGCTTATTAATTGTTTGTACTGGAAAGTTTACGAAACAAATTAACGAATACCAGGGTTTGCCAAAGGAGTATACGGGCACTTTGGTATTAGGTGCAACAACTGCTTCCTATGATTTAGAAACGGCCCCTGAAAATTTTAAAAATATAACGCATTTGACGGAGCTTGAAATAGTCAATGCGACAGTTCCATTTATTGGTGAAATTTTACAAATGCCACCGCAGCATTCTGCCATCAAAAAAGAGGGCATGCGATTATATGAGTCTGCGCGAAAAGGAATTGAAGTAAAAGTAGATCCGAGAAAAGTAAATATTATTAGTTTTGAAATTACCAAAATCCATTTACCCAATATTGATTTTAAAGTAGTTTGTTCAACGGGTACTTATATCCGAAGCTTAGTAAAAGATTTTGGGGAAGCATTAGGCGTTGGCGCTTATATGAGTGCATTAAGAAGAACAAAAATTGGCGATTTTAAAATTGAAGATGCAATTCACTGGGAGGATTTGAAAAAAGAAATCGATGATTTGCTTGCGCGCCAAGTGGAGATGGATGCTGCAGCTAATGCCTAGATAAAAAAGCGCGATTTTAGAAAGGTAAGCCAATGCCAAATTGCCAAGCATAGTTATTTACACTTGTTCCATTCTGTTTTACTTCCGTCCATTTTATTTTAGTGATGTCCATCCAACCTTGATTGTTGGATCTTGTAGGGTCTTTCATTTTTAAGGCGTAGTCAATCCTGATAATAAAATAATTAAAATCAAGTCGCAGACCTGTTCCCACTGCAATCGCTAAGTCCTGATATAATCTGCTCAATTTGAAGCCCGCCAAAGGATCTTCCTTAGTATCTCTGGCATTCCAAATATTTCCGATATCTGTAAATACCGCTGAGCCTATTTTGTAGGAACCTAATTGAAATAAGGGGAATCGATATTCTAAGTTGGCTTCCAATTGTAAGTCGCCAAAACGATCAAAACTTTGACTTTTAGCACTGGTGTCATAAAAGTTGGAACTGCCTAATCCCAATTGGCGAAGCCCCCAAGCACGCATACTGTAAGGACCTCCTGCAGTGAATTGTTTAAAGAAGGGGAGTTGTCCGCTCAGTGTATTATTATTACTATAATTATTGCCCCAACCACCCATGATTCTCCATGCAAGTTCGGTGTAATCGTATTTATATATCTTTCTTATTTCTGCCTCCAATTTTAAATAGCGGTAAATATTTGATTTTAAACTGGTCAACCCTAATAAACCACCGGCTTCTTCAATCCCAATTCTGAAATAAGTATTTTGACGGGGATTTTTAATAGTGCTGCCTTGATAGATATAATTTAAAGTTTGGCTAATCACATTTCCTTCGTTAAAAGATGATCTTAAAAATGGGTTTAGAATTAATAAACTATCTAATTTTGAAAACTTATTAATTTGATAGAACTCAATATTTAAAGGTTTGTATATCCAAGTACCAGTAGCGGCTAATTTATTCTTTTTCCACTCATAGCCCCAATTAGTGGTGAATGATTTTAATTGGTAATAATTTAATCGATCTATATAAGCACTGTTTAAAGAAAAGTTGGTTCTGGTATTTTTTGAGTTTCTATTTTTCTGTGGCGTAAATGGTAATATTAATGAGGGGAAGCTATAGGTATGTCCAACATTCCAAAGTAAGGTTTGCGTTAAATTATTATTGCTATTCCCTACATTCAACTCAATGCCCAATCTTAAATTTGTAATGGAGGGAATTGATTTTTTTGCTACATTTTTATCTCGGTAGGTAAAGTTGGTGGAGAGCCCTAATAAATTACCCGAGGTTAGCTGTGATGTATTTCTACTTCCCTCTAAATCAAAGCTATAGCTACGTCGCAAGGCAGGCAATAAAAAATAATGCAGATATACGCTATCCTGTTTAATTGTAGTTCTTCCATCAATTTGTTGCCAGGCGCCTAAGCCGCTAAAGTTATTGAGTGTTTGGAAATACAAATTCTCGTTAAATAAGTCCCCTTTTTTAATAAAGCTTTGTTGCTCAAATAGGTTTGATTTATAATTTCGCTTTCTATAGGAATGAACGATGCCGTTTTTATATTCAGAAAAAGGCGGAGGTGTTGTTAAAACACTATCCGGGTTGTCAGTTAATTTTAAATCACTATAAAATAGTTGTTGTCCAACATGGTATTGTTTAACAACGGAAGGATTGGCGTTTCGTAATTGAATACTTACTTTCCAGCTGGGATTTTTTTCCTTCATCATGGCCGCATTGGTCACTTGATTAATTTGTGCAAGTGGATCGAGGTTTAATTGCATTAAGCTTTTATCAATCGTATCTATTTCGGCAAAAATCTTTTCTTTGGTAAAATTAAAATAACCTTGCGATCTGAATAGGGTCACCAATCGGTCTAATTCATTATTAATATTTTCATTTGAAAATGGCTGTCCTTTTTTCAAATAGGATTGGCTTAAATGATTAATCGCAATTTGTTGTAACTTTTTATCTGAGAGTTGGTAGCTAATACTATCAAGTAATGTTTTTTTATTTAATTGCACTAGCATCGTGATTCGAGTTCTCCATTCTTTGTTGATGGTATCTGTTTTTATGATGGGCGTAAATTCTGTTTGATTGTATCCTTTACTCGCCAAATAGGAGTGCATGTATTGAATAGTTCTTGGAAGACGATCTGATTGAAAATTGATGGGTTGTAACACGGTATTGAAAACGCCAAATTGCCGAATCTTTTTAACTTTTAAGCTATCGTCCCAATAATTCCCTAATTCATTCACCAATTGCTGTTGCATTGCCTTGTTATCAGCCCCTTTGACGATTATCTTATTTTCAAATACAAAGGAAACCTGCTTTGGATAGTCGTGTACAAGTGCATTTTTAACATCTGCACAGGCCGTAAATAAAAATAAAAGGGCAACAAGATAAAATCTTGAAAAGAAACTGATATTTTTAAGCCTCAGAAACAACATAATACAGATGAATAATAATGAGCTCAAATATATCCAATCTTTTGCCCATAAAAAACATTGGGACCAAGAATCTGTATTTATTGTCGAAGGACCAAAATTAGTGAAGGAGTTATTGGAAAGTGATTGGACGATTGAAAAAATATATGCGAGTTCTGAGTGGCTAAATGCACAGGAGCCAATAGGTGTGCCAACGGAACAGGTGGATGAAATTATATTAGCAAGAATCAGTCAATTCAAAACCGCCAATCAAGTACTTGCATTGGTAAAGAAAAAAGTAGCCAAGACGCCAGTTCAATTTGATCAAGAATTCACCCTAGTTTTAGATGGTATTCAAGATCCTGGAAATTTTGGTGCAATTATTAGAACCGCAGATTGGTTTGGTGTAAAGCAAATGATGGTGTCGGAGGATAATGCTGGTTTATATAATCCTAAAGTCATACAAAGTACGATGGGGAGTTTTTTAAGAGTTAATGTGGCGCAGTGCAATATAGAAACAGTTTTATCTAATACAAATTTGCCTGTTTATGGAGCTGTTTTATCAGGAGCGCCACTTTCAAGAACAAAAATGCAGGCACCTTGTTTTTTAGTGATTGGAAATGAATCAAAAGGAATAAGAGCCAATTTGCAACCCTTTATAACACATCCAGTAACTATTACAAGTTTTGGTGCAGCTGAATCATTAAATGCGGCTGTGGCTACTGGAATTTTATTGTCTAGTTGGCGGGCTTAATCAAATTTTATTGCAGCCGCTGGAGAAATTCTCTTAATCCAAAGTGTGGGAAGTAAAAATGAGATATAACTAATCACTGCGGTTCCCAATAATATAATCACAATTTGTGTAGGGACTATTTTTATAGGTAATGTTTTGATGAAGTAGGCAGTTTCATCTAATTGTATCCAACCAAAATATTGTTGTAATAAGGATAGCCCTAGTCCCAAAATACTTCCTAAAATAATACCTGACCAGCATATAATGCTTGCTTGATAAATAAACACTTGTCTAATAAAACCATTGCTGGCACCCATGGCAGTGAGTGTACCAATCATTGAAACCCTTTCTAACATTAATATAAATAAGCAGGTGATTAAGTTTACAATGGCAATAATTAACATGATGGTTATCGCCACATTTCGGTTGATAGTTTGTACGCTAATCCAGTCAAAAATTTGCGGATAGTAATTGGGAATTGTTGTACTCACCCAATTGTCTGGTAGTTGCGCTTGTATGGCATCTTTTTGTTCATCAATAAATTTAGCATCCTTTAAGGTTACGGTATATCCATCTACTTCCGTAATATTATTTCTTAATTGATACAATGATAAAATATCAATCATGACATATTGCTGATCATAATCCTGCATCCCTGAGTGATAAAACCCTACCACTTTAAATTTGCGTTGTTGTACACTCGTGCCGTTTAAAAAATATAATTTGATATATTCATTCAATGGGATGTTTAATTTTTTTGCAATGGCATCTGAGATAATGATTTCCTTCATGATGCTATCTTTTGAAGGGGTTAATTTTTTTCCCTGTACTAAAAAAGGGACGGGGTTATCTGCATTTACGCCGAGGGCTACAATTCCTTCAATATCTTGTTTAAAGGAGATAACAGTAGATTGGGAAATGAATGGCGTGATTGACTTGATTTGTTGCTGACTTGAATTTATTAAAGCATTAACTACAGCGTCATTTTTTCGAAGGGGGTTTCCATTGACAGATTCAATTCGAATATGTCCCCAAAATGAAAACACTTTATTTGCAATGCTTTCTTGAAATCCATTCACCAAGGACAATGTTAAAATAATAGCCGCCACACTAATTGCTGTTGCAATAATGGAAAGCTTAACAATAATATTAGTGTAGCTTTTTTTTTGATGAAAACTTATTTTTTTCGCGATATCAAAGGCAGTGGACAAGTGGCTAATTTTTATCAAATCTAGTTTTTTATTCTTAAAAATAATGAATAAAGAACTAGATTCGTGTTAGACAAAAAGAATGAATGCATGGGTAAGCAATTGCTTATTTTATTGGGGGTTTTACTAGGGTTGCAAGCATTTTCAGCCAATGCCATCAACCCAGATAAGGTATACGATAGCAGTATTAAAACTATTCGCGTTCATCCAATGGGGAATGCCCTTGCCATACCAGTGATTTCATTAACGCAGATGAACCCGCTTGAAATTAGCTTTGATGATTTGAAAGCCAAATATCAGAATTATTTCTATTCTGTTGAATTAATGAATGCAGATTGGCGTTCGGCTAATTTGAGTGTTTTTGATTATCTACAGGGGTTTAATCAAAATAGAATTACACAATATTCCATTTCTTCTATTGCAATTCAGCGTTATTATCATTACAAGTTTACTTTCCCTAATTCCAATTGTCGTCCAACAAAATCAGGGAATTACATTATTAAAGTTTATAAGGATTCAAATCCACAACAGGTTGTATTTACAAGTCGATTTTTTGTAGTGGATGACCAAGTTTCAATTTTATCCTCCATTCAAGAACCCTTTGATGGTAATATTTCAAAAACACATCAAAAAGTACAATTGTCTGTAGAAACCAAAAAGCTTTCTTTTTTTCAACCTGATCAAATACAAGTGCAGGTCATCCAAAATTATCGGTACAATGATGCACTACGTGTAAATACCCCCAATTTTGTTAGAGGTAGCTTGCTTGAATACAATAGCGAACGAGATTTAATTTTTCCATCGGGGAAGGAATTAAGATGGCTTGACTTACAAAGTTTTCGGTTAAAGTCGGATCGTATTTTAAATTTTGAAGCAACTGACAATGGAACCATCGTTAATGTAAAACCTGATTTTTCAAGAGCGACTACCCCTTATTTTATTTTTAAAGATGTAAATGGTCAATTCTTAATTTCAAATTCAGAGTCAATAGATAGCGAGAACCAAAATGATTATGCTACGGTTGTATTTACTTATGTTCCACCCAATCGATTGCCATTGCTGGGAGAAACTTTGTATTTGTCTGGGTCGCTTACGAACAATGTGTTAGATGAATCATCTGAGATGAAATTTAATACTGTGACAAGAGCGTATCAAAAGTCCTTGTTGCTAAAACAAGGGTATTATAGTTATTCCTATATTTTAAGGGATAAGGCAGCCCCAAATCCCATGCTCGATTTTAACGAAACAGAAGGGGATCATTGGGAAACAGAAAATGCCTATTCCATTTTTATTTATTATCGTCCGCCAGGTGCTAGACATGACCATTTAATAGGCTTTACCACGGTGCATTCCAATCAATATTAGGTAGTTATAGGGGTACTTTTTTAATCAATTCATTTGTCCTACATTTGCACCGGCAGGTCTTACACGACCAGCTCCTGCTGAACTTCCCCAGGGTAGGAATACAGCAAGGATAGGCGGTTGAGCGGTGTGATGTGAGTAGCCTGCCACTTTTTAACTTTTGGGAAACCAAATTAAATAAATCAAATATGAAATTCTTTATTGACACTGGCAATTTAGCGCAGATTAAGGAAGCGAATGAGTTGGGTATTTTAGATGGGGTTACGACAAATCCATCTTTAATGGCGCAAGTGGGTGTAAAAGGGGAAGCTGCCATTGCTGCGCATTACAAAGCAATTTGTGATATTGTGGACGGAGATATTAGTGCGGAAGTATTATCAACTGATTTTGCTACGATGGTGGAAGAAGGAAAAAAGTTAGCAGCAATTCATCCAAATATTGTGGTAAAAGTGCCAATGATAAAGGATGGTATCAAAGCAATTAAATGGTTTAGTGATCATGGTATTCGTACCAATTGTACATTGATATTTTCAGCGGGTCAAGCTATTTTAGCTGCCAAAGCAGGTGCTACTTATGTATCTCCATTTATTGGTCGTATTGATGATAGCAGTTGGGATGGTATGGAATTGATTGGTCAAATCAGACATATTTTTGATGTACAAGGTTTCCAAACACAAATATTAGCGGCCTCTATCAGAAATGCTTTACATATTGTTAAGGCAGCAGAAGCGGGCGCAGATGTATGTACTTGTCCTTTAGATTCAATTTTAGGATTATTAAAACATCCTTTAACCGATATTGGGTTAGCAAAATTCTTGGAAGATGCTAAGAAGATGTAGTTTTTAATTTTGTATAAAATTAAAAAAATGAAAGTTTAATAAAACGCCCCGATTTATCGGGGCGTTTTATTTTTAACGCGTCGCTGTGATAATAAATAGTTTACTGATGTTTCAACGCTTCTCGTTTGGAGAGCGGCGATAAATTAGGGTGTTCTTTTACAAAATGAATCACCCACTTAGGATCTGTGTAGGCATAGGCACGCAATGCCCAACCAATAGCTTTGCGTATAAAAAAATCTTCCTCACTAATGGCATTTTCAATATAGGCAGCTAATAAGGGTGTGTTCGTATTTTTTTTATACGTCAACTGAAATAGAATACTCATTCTTTTAAGCCAATTATTATTGGAGCGATTCCATTTAAGGGTATAGACTGCAATATGTTCAGGATATTTTAAAAAGAATTTACTAATTACATTACTATTGGTACTATCTACTGAATCCCACCAACTATTATGGGTAATCATCCATTCAATTAAAGGTAAAGTTTTTTTATCCCAAAGTGGATGATGAAATCCAAGTAGCTCAATAGCGAAATAATGTAATTCTCTTTGTGGCTGGGCAAAACATTCTTTAATAAGCGTGGATAGCTCAGCATGATTTTTAATCGGATGTGACTTGTAAAAAGCTTTGGATAAACTTCGCCTTAAAGGGGTTTGCAAACCAAAAAATTCAAATTGGTGTAATAAATATGCTTTTGCCCCGTCGGCTTTTTTTTGATCCCGATGCTTATTGAATATTGATATAATTTCTTTTAAATAAGGATGCATTTAAAGTGCAATTATCTTTTTTTCTGCAAAGCTTTTTCGGGCCGTTTCTAAAACGCGTATAATATCAGCGCCATGTTTTGCCGAGGTAGGCACAGGCGCATTATGTTTAATAGCTGCTGCCATCAATGAATAAAATTGTCCATAGTCGCCTGCTAAGCTTGGAATTATTTGGGTACTGGTTACGCCGTTATTATCTGTACTTAATGTGCCCCATTTGCTTTCTGGTTCCACACCCCAATTAGGTCCAGTTGGAATTTTATCTGCTAATAATTCGTCCTCTTGAATGTCCGCTCTGTATTTGATGAAACAACCTTTTGATCCATAAATTTTATAAGCAGGTAGTTGTTGCATATACACCATGCCACTGGTTAATAGAATACGGTGGGTAGGGTAGTATAAAAGCAATGTAAAATAATCATCTACTAAGGATACTTTTCTGATGATGCGTAAGTCGGCAAATATATGCGTGGGCATACCAGACAATAATAATGCTTGGTCTACCAAATGTGGACCTAAGTCAAATAATACACCTGCTCCAGGAGTAGGTAATTCCTTATGTACTTTTGGACTTAAGGTGGTTCTGTATCTTTCAAAAGATATTTGTATGTCTAAAAATTCGCCAATCGCATCTTCTTTAATTAACTTTTGGATGGTTAAAAAATCAGCATCATATCGGCGATTATGATACACAGCCAATTTTAAATTTAATTTTTGTGCTAAAGCATCTAATTCTTCGGCTTCTGCAACAGTTACTGTGAACGCTTTTTCAGTAACCACATGTTTGCCTGCCAATAAAGCACGTTTGGTATAATCGTAATGCGTATCATTGGGGCTATTTACAATTACTAAATGGATGCTGGGGTCATTTAAAATTTCTTCATAAGATTCAAATGATTTCGTATGCGGATACCTTGCTTGAATATTTTTTTGACTTCGTTCCCAACTACCCACTAAATTAAAATCGGGGTTCAAATCAATAAAAGGCGCGTGAAAAACGCGGCCACTCATACCATAGGAAACCAATGCTGTATTAATCATACCTCAATTTAAGAAAATTTGTGTACTCTGGCATTCTATTTAAATAAAAAACCCGCCCTGATAAATCAGGACGGGTTTCGGAAACCATTATAATGTATAGTGGATCCTAGTTGTAATGTAAAAGTAGCAATATTTTATTTGCCGACTTGTTTTCTAATAATATTTAATGCACCACCTGCTTTAAACCACTCTATTTGTTGTTGGTTGTAAGTGTGGTTTGCTTTGATTGTATCTACAGAACCATCTTTATGTTTTAATACTAAAGTTAAAGGGGTTCCTGGCGCAAAACTCGTTAAACCAGTTACATCAATGCTGTCATCCTCTTGAATTTTATCATAATCAGCTTTCTCAGCAAAAGTTAAAGCCAACATACCTTGTTTTTTCAAGTTGGTTTCATGAATACGTGCGAATGATTTAGTCAAAACTACACGAACGCCTAAATGTCTTGGTTCCATGGCAGCGTGTTCACGAGAACTTCCTTCTCCGTAGTTTTCATCACCCACTACTATCGTTCCTACGCCAGCAGCTTTGTATGCTCTTTGTGTATTTGGAACGGTATCGTAATTGCCATTGATTTGACTTTTTACATTGTCCGTTTTTTCATTGAAAAAATTAATAGCACCAATTAATAAGTTGTTGGAAATATTATCTAAGTGACCGCGGAACTTTAACCATGGACCTGCCATAGAAATATGATCCGTTGTACATTTCCCTTTTGCTTTTATTAATAAACGTAATGATTTTAAATCTGTTCCTTCCCATGCAGCAAAAGGATCTAGTAATTGTAAACGCTTCGATGTAGGATCTACTGCAACAACAACATTTGAACCATCTTCCGCTGGTGCTTGGAAACCAGCATCTTCCACTGCGAACCCTTTCACTGGTAATTCATCCCCAGTAGGGGCATCTAATTTAACTTGTTCGCCTTTGTCATTGGTCAAGGTATCAGTTAATGGATTAAAAGTTAAATCACCCGCAATGGCTAACGCGGTTACTAATTCAGGGGAACCAACAAATGCGTATGTGTTTGGATTTCCATCCGCACGTTTTGCAAAGTTTCTGTTGAAAGAATGCACGATGGTATTTTTTTCTTTTTTCTCTGCTCCAACACGCTCCCACATTCCAATACAAGGGCCACATGCATTTGCAAAAACTTTCGCACCAATTTTACTGAACACATCTAAAAAGCCATCTCTTTCAATGGTATATCTTACTTGCTCAGAACCCGGCGTGATCATATATTCAGCCTTCATTGTTAATCCTTTTTCAGAAACTTGTTTTGCCAAGCTTACTGCGCGACTAATATCTTCATAAGAGGAGTTAGTACAACTTCCAATCAAACCTACTTCAATTTTTGTAGGCCAACCGTTTGCTGCAGCAGCTTCTTTCATTTTTGAAATAGGAGTAGCTAAATCTGGTGTGAAAGGACCATTTAAATGTGGTTCTAATGTAGTTAAATCAATTTCAATCACTTGATCAAAATATTTTTCAGGAGAAGCGTATACTTCAGGATCCGCTGTTAGATGTGCAGCAACTGTATCTGCTAATGCAGCAACATCGGCACGACCTGTGGAACTTAAATAACGACTCATGCTTGCATCGTAACCAAAGGTAGAAGTGGTCGCACCAATTTCGGCACCCATATTACAAATAGTACCTTTACCTGTACAACTCATGCTGGTAGCACCTTCACCAAAATATTCTACAATGGCACCAGTACCACCTTTTACAGTTAGGATACCAGCTACTTTTAAAATCACATCCTTAGGAGCAGTCCATCCGCTTAACTTTCCTGTTAATTTGATACCAATTAGTTTAGGCCATTTTAATTCCCATGGTAAACCTGCCATTACATCACAAGCGTCAGCACCACCCACACCAATCGCAATCATCCCTAAGCCACCTGCATTCACCGTATGTGAATCGGTACCAATCATTAAGCCACCTGGGAAAGCATAGTTCTCTAAAACTACTTGGTGAATAATTCCAGCACCTGGTTTCCAAAAACCCAAACCATATTTATTTGAAACAGAAGCTAGGAAATCATATACTTCCTTACTTTCTGTTGTAGCCACTTGTAAATCTTGTTTTGCTTCTACTTTTGCAGAAATTAAGTGATCGCAATGCACGGTACTTGGAACAGCAACCTTTGGGCGACCCGCTTGCATAAATTGTAATAATGCCATTTGCGCTGTTGCATCTTGCATCGCAACACGATCTGGACCAAAATCTACGTAAGAACCACCTCTTTCAAAATTTTCTAACTTTTGATCACCATGTAAATGAGAGAACAATATCTTTTCAGATAAGGTCAATGGGCGATTTAATAATTTTCGAGCCGCTTCTACTTTTGCAGGCATTGCAGCATACAAATTTTTGATCATTTCGATATCAAAAGCCATAGTACTTAGTTTTGTGGTTAAAATTGGGGCAAAGGTAAGCCAAATTTGCACCCGGTTAAAGCAAAAAATGCACTTTATGTCCACTTTTTTTTATAGATTGCATATAGAATACTCGCTTCTTATATGCAAAAAGTCAAGGATTTTTTTGAAATACATGCTTTTGGGGTTTGTACCGCGATTGGCGAAAGATTAGGCATTGCGACCACTAAAATTAGAATGTGGTTTATCTACATTTCATTTCTAACTTTCGGTTCGCCCGTTATTATTTATATGATATTGGCTTTTTGGAGAAGTATTAGAAAATACATTCTATTAGGGAAAAGAAATCCCATGAAATATTTTTAGCTACTGCTAAAATACCGCCTTTCTCAATCTTACCAATTTTTCTAACAATGGCGCAAGCTTGTCTAAGGGTAACATATTAGCACCATCACTTTTTGCTTGGGCTGGATTTGGATGGGTTTCAATAAATAATCCATGCGCACCTGTTGCAATGGCTGCTTTGGCAATCGTTTCAATTAATTGTGGGTTGCCACCTGTAACGCCACTGGTTTGGTTGGGTTGTTGTAATGAATGTGTACAATCCATAATAACCGGTACCCCATTTTCTGCCATCGCAGGAATATTTCTGTAATCAACCACTAAATCCTGATAGCCAAATGTGTTTCCTCTTTCGGTCAACATTATTTTTTCGTTGCCTGCTAATTTTATTTTATCCACTGCGAACTTCATAGAGGCGCCACTTAAAAATTGTCCTTTTTTTACATTTACAATTTTACCAGTTTGTGCCGCTGCAATTAATAAGTCGGTTTGTCTGCATAAAAAAGCAGGGATCTGTAATATATCAATATATTGTGCTGCAACCGCTGCTTCCTCGTGTGCATGAATATCAGAAGTAGTAGGTACTTGAAATTTAGCCCCCACTTTTTTAATTAATTCCATTCCAGTGTCATCACCAATACCTGTAAATGAATTGGCACTGGTGCGATTTGCTTTTCGGTAGCTCGCTTTAAAAACATATGGGATACCTAAATTTTTACAAAGCGTACTTACTTTTTCTCCAATTTCCATTACAATGTCTTCGTTTTCAACAACACAAGGACCTGCAATTAAAAAAAAGTTGTTAGCATCGTAGCTTTGAGATTTAAATAAATCTTGTAAATAAGTAGGCATCATATAATTCAGCTTTGTGGATTCAAAGGTAAGTTATTTACGCAATCTAGTGGCAGTATATCGATGATGCTTCGATAGGTATTAATAAGGGTATAATAAATAGCTAGAAACGTAATCCGATAGTAACACCAAGTCCCCTAATTCCTGCCCAGGGTCCTTCGGTGTCAGTGACGATGCCATTCGACGTGGTACTGGTGGTCAAATTAAATGGGGTGGTTTTGGTTTGATCAATCGTCTTTTTTAATTCGGTTAATGCTATGGCAGGCGTGCCATTGGGTGCAACGAAAATTAACTTTCCATTAGAAGTACCATAATGGCCTCCAATAATCCAGAGGTCCAATACCAATTTTGTTAATAATTGAAATTGCATTCCAGTGTATACCCCATAACTGGTTGATCGAATAGTACCATCTAATTGTGCATGCATAGGTATCGCAGGTAAGGTTACATTCGGAATAGGCGATGCAGGTGTATAGGTATAATCTAAAGGAACAGTTAAGTCAAAGGTTGCCATTCTTGCATAGGGAGCTAAATACAGACCAGACATTTTAGATACCCCTAAATAAAAACGGGCTTCTGCCGTTATTGCTGAATTTCCAATTTGAAAATTATCAAAATCAATGGCCGGGTTTTGAATAAATTGTTTTGCTAATTCTTTAAGGGGTAATTTTTGTTTGTTCATTTTTCGATAACTCAAGGATACCGACATAAAACGAGACAAACTTCTCTCAAAAGTTAGGTTGTAATTATTTAAAGCGTCGCTGGATAAATTCGTCTTTAAAATATTTTGTCCTCCCACTAAACTTTGTGCATTTGCAAAACTACTAATGCCCGCGAGTAAAATGAAAAATATTTTTTTCATATTTTGTTAATTTGTACACAAGCAATAAACAGGTGTAATAAGAATTACTTAATTTTTTTATAATTTAAATCAGCTACTGTTCTTTTATCCAAAATGGCCAAAGTGTTATCGCGCACTTCAATCATGACTTTATTAATACCGCATTTTTTTTCATTACAGTCTGCGCACTTTTCGTAAAAATTTAAACTTACACAAGGTAATAAAGCAATAGGACCCTCGATAATTCTAAATATACTTGACAACTTAATGTCTGCGGGAGGAACTGCGAAAAAGTAACCCCCATTTTTCCCCTTTTTACTTTCTAAAAAACCAGCTTTGCGTAATTCTAATAAAATACTTTCTAAAAATTTTAGGGGGATCTTTTTTTCTTGTGCAATTTCTGCAATCAGAATAGGGGCATCTGACTTTTCACCTGCCATATAGGAGAGTGCCTGAAGTGCATATTGCGTTTTCTTAGATAGCATGATTTTGACGTTTAATTATTTGACAACTAATTAAGCTGTTAGTTAAAGCCCTAAAACATCTTTCATTGTAAAGATACCCTTTTTTTCAAATGCAAATTCCGCGGCCAAAACGGCGCCACTTGCAAATCCAACCCGGGTGTGTGCTGTATGTATAATTTCAATATCATCCACTTCCGAGCTGTATTTGACCATATGCGTTCCAGGTGCTGGATCAATTCTTTCTGATTGAATGACCAATTCATTTGAATTTGCAGAAGCGCTATTTACCCATTTATTTTTCCTGCCTAAATGACTTAAAATTTGTTCCGCTAGGGATATAGCTGTTCCACTTGGGGCGTCCTTTTTTTCAGTATGATGAACTTCGGTCATTGAAACATCATAGTTATTATAGGGCGCCATCAATTGGGCCAATTGTTTATTTAGTTCAAAGAACAAATTAACGCCAATACTATAGTTGCTGGAGTAAATTAAAGTGCCATTTTTTGCTTCACATAAATCTTTGATCTCCTTCCATTTTTCTAGCCATCCCGTAGAACCACTCACCACCGGCACACCCCATGTAATGCATTTTTTGACATTTTCAAATGCGCTGTGCGGTCCCGTAAATTCAATGGCGACATCTGCTTTTTGTATAGCTGCTTCCGTTAAGTCTTGGTTATTTTGAATGTCTATTTTTAAGACTATCTCATGTCCTTTATTTAACGCAATGGATTCGATTGCCTTACCCATTTTACCATAGCCAATTAATGCAATTTTCATATCAATAAATTTATCTTGAATGGTTGTTTTTTAAGTGAAACTGAAGCGCCAATCCTGCTTGTTTGAACTGTGGTTGATAGGAGGGTTGTATTTTAAAGCTTAAATCATTATTAATATCAAATTCTTTTAAATGTCCTGATACGGTCGCGTCAATAACATTGACACCCCAGGTTAATATAAACCACATAATGGAATAGTCCCTGTCCTTGCGAAAAATATTTCTGTAACTCTGCAATGAGGAGGCACTTAAATTTTTTAATAGCGGGTCAATTTTTGCGACATCGGATGCGTCTCCAGCAGCCTCTTTGAACTTTGCTTCATAGGCAAACTTAGTTTTTTTGTACATGTCGTTATTGTAAATATAAGTGGCTGTAGGTATTGCAATAATCCCATATACTAAAGGAATTTTCCAATATTGTTTATTGTATGCTTGTCCCCAACCTGGAATTAAGGCAGATCGTTTTGTAGCGGTGCTTGGAATATGTTTTCGAAGGACAAATGTGCTGTCCTTCTTTATCATTTTGGTGCTGTCTTGGCTCCAAGCAGGTAGCACTAGGATTAAAAGCAATGTAAAAGTAAATAATAGCCGCATCCTATTAAAATTCCTTGTTATGAAAGTGAGTCTAGCTAATGCTTAATTGCATTGCTTCTAATATCTTATTTAATCCATTTAAGTCAGCATATTCAACAGTGATTTTTCCACTACCATTTTTTTGATGTTGTAGTTGAACTTTTGTTGAAAGATGGCTACTTAATTTATCTTCTAATTTTTTATAAACAGGGGATAGTTGACTTTTAGCGCCAGTATTACTTGGTGTGCTAATTTTTCCTGCTTGTGTTACCTTTCTAATTAATTCTTCTGCTTGTCTAACAGTTAATCCTTTTTCAACAATTTCCTTGAAAAGGAAAAGTTGCTTGTCTACCTCTTTGCCTATTAAAAGTTTAGCCAAACTAATACTTAAAGTTCCATTACGTAATGCGGCTTGAATATTGGGCGGTAATTCAAGTAATCTAATGTAGTTAGAAACGGTAGATCGGTCTTTACCCATCCGCTCTGCTACATTCTCTTGTGTGTAATTAAGTTCATGCATCATGCGCTGGTAGCTTAATGCAATTTCTATTTCATTTAGATCAACTCTTTGTAAGTTTTCAAGTAATGCTAATTCTAATAGTTCTTTATCATTGCCATGTCTAATATAAGCGGGTAAGTCATTAATGCCTGCTAATTTTGCAGCGCGAAAACGACGTTCCCCTGCTATTAATTGGTATTTACCATTGGCAAGTTGCGCAACCGTTATGGGTTGAATTAAATCATGAATTTGAATCGATTTTGCTAATTCTTGTAAAGCGGTTACATCAAAATCCTTTCTTGGATTTTTTGGATTTACTTGAATGTCTGTAAGTAAAATTCGGTTACTTGCCACCGTTTTTTCAATGGTTGCAGCAGGTACTTTTCCTGCAGGATTTTTATAATCCGAATCAATATTTTGTAATAAAGAGCGAAGCCCTTTTCCAATTAATTCTTTATTGGGTGTACTCTTACTCATAATTAATCAATTATACGCTCGGCATTACTCATATTGGTCATGCCATTTTTTTGTAAAATTTCCTTGGCTAGGTTTAAATAATTTACGGTGCCTTTACTTTCAGCATCATATAGAATAACAGGTTTGCCTACGCTTGGCGCCTCGCTTAATCTTGTATTGCGATGAATGATGGTTGAAAATACCATTTCATCAAAATGCTTACGTACTTCACTGACTACTTGGTTACTTAATCTTAAACGTCCATCATACATGGTCATTAAAATACCTTCAATTTGTAATTCAGGATTTAATCTGCTTTGAACAATTTTGATGGTATTTAAAAGCTTTCCTAATCCTTCTAGTGCAAAAAATTCACATTGTACAGGAACAATAACACTATCTGCTGCTACTAATGCATTTACTGTAATTAATCCCAAAGAGGGTAAGCAATCAATAATGATGAAATCATATTGATCATTAATTTCATTGATCAAACCTTTTAAAACATTTTCTCTGTTCGGCAAGTTGACTAATTCAATTTCAGCGCCTACTAAATCGATATGTGATGGAATTAAATCCAAATGCGGTATCTCTGTTTTTAATACAATATCCTTAAGAGGTGTATTATTAATCATGCCATCATATAAGCTGGTCGTAATATTATGCAAATCAAAGCCTACCCCTGTTGTGCTATTCGCTTGTGGGTCAGCATCAATTAGCAGCGTTCTGTATTCTAAAACTGCTAAGCTAGCTGCAATGTTAATGGCCGAGGTTGTTTTACCCACCCCTCCTTTTTGATTCGCAATTCCAATGATTCGAGCCATATAATAGTTATCCTTAATTTCAATCAAAAATAAGGCATAAATGGTAACTTTTTGGGATTAAATATGTTATAAATGAGGCATTATGGCCTAATTTTACCCATTAATTTATTCTATGAGGAATCCTGTTTTTATTTTTGTTCTTTTATCTGTATTGATTCTGGTTGATTTCTATATTTTTTTTGTTTTGAGGACCGTTTTCCAGGGATTTTCGATGACGGCCAAAACAACTGCGGGTATAATATATTGGGCTTTGTGCTCGCTTAGTTTTGGGTCCTTTCTGCTTTTCCCTTATATCACCAATCCTTATTTCAAGCAATATTTTTTTTCAATCGGGGTGGGTTGGGTATTGACGCAGTTTTTCATGGTTACATTTTTTGTAGTAGATGATTTGCGCAGGGGGGCATTTTGGACCATCGGTCAAATTTCGTCAGCCACTGGTGCTAAATTTATGAACACGGAGAATGGCATTCCCCGATCCACATTTTTAAGTTGGCTGGGTGTAGGGTTGTCATCTACTTTATTTTTTTCCTTGCTTTATGGATTTGGGAATAAGTACAATTATAAGTTGATTAAAAAAAAGGTAGTGATTCCTAATTTGCCCATCGCATTTAAAGGATTTAAAATCATACATATCAGTGATATTCATAGTGGCAGCTTAAGGGAAGTTGCATCTGTAAAAAAGGGGGTGCAAATGATTCAAAATCAACAGCCAGACCTTGTATTATTTACGGGTGACTTGGTGAATGATCGCGCCAATGAAATGGAACCTTGGTCGCCTGTTTTTAGTGAAATTAATGCGCCATTTGGTGTTTTTAGCACCTTGGGAAATCATGATTATGGGGATTATGTAAAATGGGATAGTCAAGAAGCTAAAATGCAAAATTTGGAAGCCCTAAAAAAAGTACATGCTAATATGGGTTGGCGCTTATTGATGAATGAAAATGTTAAAATTGAAAAGGATGGGGCTATTTTGCAATTAGTTGGTATTGAAAATTGGGGTGCAAAAGCAAGATTTCCTAAATATGGCAAAATGGAATTGGCGATGCAAGGCGTGCATCCTGATTTGCCTATTATTTTAATGAGTCATGATCCAAGCCATTGGGAAGCAGAAGTGATTCCAAAATATCCACAAATAAATTTAACATTATCAGGTCATACGCATGGGATGCAATTTGGTTTGGAAAACCCCTATTTTAAATGGAGCCCTGTGCAATGGGTGTATAAACAATGGGCGGGGTTATATCAAGCGGAACAACAGCAATTATATGTAAATAGGGGATTTGGATTTTTAGGATATCCTGGTCGTGTGGGTATCATGCCTGAAATTACTTTGATAGAATTGGTGTAATTTTGTAATATGTTAAGCATGCAAACATTGCTAATAAACTATTGAACAATTAATAATTCTAAAATAATTTTTATGAAAAATATTTTCATCCTTTTGTTTTTCTTTTTTGCTATTCAATTAAATGCACAGCAAAAATTTGGATTGGGTTTGAAAGTAGGGCAAAATTTTTCTAAAGTAGATAATGTTGCTGTCGATCATAATTCAGCATCTTATCATGTAGGTGCTGCCATGCAAATTGGCCTATCCAAAGGGTTCAGTATTGCACCGGAGGTTTTGTTGTCACAAACAAAATTGGAAGCCAGTCCTACGCAAGCTGAATTACTCATCAATCCAAGTTTTAAGCCTGAAACCTATCATTTAAATTATTTGAGCATCCCTATTTTATTACAATACAATGTGGTAAAAAGTTTTTTAATACAAGCAGGGCCACAATATGGTATACTATTAGATCAAAGTAAAGATGGGGTAGAAAATGCCCGTGTTGCTTTTTCATCAGGCGAGTTTTCCATGGTCGGTGGTGCTAAATTAAATTTAGGCGGATTCTTCCTTTATGGCAGATACGTTATTGGGATGAATAATATTGGATCATCCACGCAATTGCTGAATAATTTAAAAGACCAATACACTTGGAAAACAAGACAATGGCAATTGGGTGTTGGACTAAATTTATTTTAATTAATAGCGCGGCTTCGATCTGCTAAATCTATTTTTTTGTTGGGCGTTTCCGCGCGCATTCGAGCGTGCATGACCAGAATTTCCACGACCTTGTTGTTGCACCGTTTTAACAGGATTGTGATTCATTAAAGGATAGGGGTGATTGTCAATCACAGGAATCGTTTTTGCAATTAATTTTTCTATATCCTTTAAAAATGCTTTTTCCTCTGCATCGCAAAATGAGATAGCTGTTCCGTTCGCGCCAGCACGTCCAGTTCGACCAATTCGGTGTACATATGTTTCTGCAATATTCGGTATTTCAAAATTGACCACAAATTCAAGATTATCCACATCAATGCCTCTTGCTGCAATATCTGTAGCTACTAATACACGCGTGCTTTGATCCTTAAAATTACTTAAGGCTCTTTGACGTGCATTTTGTGATTTATTACCGTGTATGGCTTCCGCTTTTATATTATATTTTAAAAGTAAGTTCACTACTTTATCAGCACCATGTTTTGTTCTTGTAAATACCAACGCTGTTTTAATTTCAGGATTTTTTAATACATCAATTAATAATGCATTTTTATTATTCTTATCTACAAAGTAAACGGACTGATCAATAATTTCTACTGTAGAGGATACTGGGGTTACTGTAACTTTTTCCGGATGAAATAAAATGGTACTTGCTAAGCTTACAATTTCTGCTGGCATGGTTGCTGAAAAAAACAAGGATTGTCTTTTTTTAGGAAGCACCGCTAGTAATTTTTTTACATCATTTACAAATCCCATATCCAACATACGATCTGCTTCATCTAATACAAATATTTCAACGTCTCTTAAACTGATATGTCCTTGATTCATTAAATCCAATAATCTGCCAGGTGTCGCAATAACCACATCAACGCCATTTCTAAGGGCAGTGACTTGTGGTCCTTGAGCAACCCCTCCAAATATTACCGTACAATTTAGTGGCGTATGTCGACCATAAGCATTGAAACTTTCGGCAATCTGTATGGCTAATTCTCTAGTAGGTGTTACGATTAAACTTCTTATTTTTTTTCGTTTTTCTCCATGAGAATTTTGTAATAATAATTGAATGATGGGTAAAGTAAAAGCAGCTGTTTTACCGGTGCCTGTTTGTGCGCAACCTAATAAATCCTTACCCGCTAAAACAATCGGAATTGATTGAGCTTGAATAGGTGTTGGCGTTGTGTATCCTTCCTCGTAAAGTGCCATTAATAGCGGCTCAATAAGATGTAATGACTTGAAATTTGTACTCATAATGGACTGCAAGGTACACTATTTAAATTTGACGCCTTTACAAGTGCATAAGGATGGATTTTAGGAACACTAGTATCCTTAGCGTATTAAAACAAGTAGTATTAGCAGTCATTAAGCAAATAAGTCCATCTCCGCCCTGCCTAAACCATCTGGTGTTGTATAAAAAGGTCTTTTTTCAATAACATAATGGGTGTCTTCTGGTATACCTAGTGCACGATAAATGGTTTGGTGAATTTGCTCAATCCGAATTGGTTTTTCTATCGTTTTGCAAGGACGTTCATCGGCTGTTTTGCCATATACATATCCTTTTTTAATTCCGCCACCAAACATTAACATGGAGCATCCGTCAGTGAAATGTCGGTGCATTCCATAATTTTTAATGTCATCAATGATATCAGGTTGGTTCACTTGTTCTTGTACTTTTAAATCAGGACGTCCTTCGACCATCATGTCCCTACTAAATTCACTTGCTAGTATAATAAGTGTTCGATCTAAATGTCCAGACTGATCTAAATCTTTTATTAACTGAGCAATGGGACCATCAATTTGTTTTTTCATATCGGCCAACCTGGTATGTCCATTATCATGGGTGTCCCAATTTTTAAATGGTTCATATTCGGTAGTTACTGTAATAAATCTTGCTCCTTTTTCCGTTAAACGTTTAGCCATTAAACAGCCCAATCCAAATTTACCTGTGTTATATATGTCGTAGTTTTCTTTGGGTTCTTTACTTAGGTCAAAAGCAGTAGCTTCTGGTGACTTTAACAGCATATAGGCTTGCTCCATGGATCTTTTCATGGATTCTTTTTGATAATCACTTCCCAATTCACCTAACGGTCCTTGGTTCATTAATTCATTATAAAGTTGGTTTCTTTTTTCAAACCTACTAATATCCATTCCAACAGGAGGCTTCACACTTTCAAGACCTTCACTTGGATCAGGTATTAAAAAAGGTCCATATTCATTCCCTAAGAATCCGGCGGTATGAAATGCTTTTAGTTCTTCTCCTTCTCCTAATGAAAATCGTTGACCAATATCAATAAATGCAGGGATCACTGAATTGACAGGTCCTAATTGTTTTGAAATCCAGGAGCCAATATGAGGTGCAGCTACTGATTGTGGCGGCTTATAACAGGTATGCCAATGGTATTGATGACGAGAGTGAAGTATGTGACCCATATCGCCTGCAACATAGGATCTAATGGCAGTGCCTTTATTTAATACTTTACCAATCGATTCAAGCCCTTCTGAAAAATAGATATCATCTAATGCAGTAGGCACTGACTTAAAAGTGCTTAATACATCATTCGCCATCATGCCTTTCGTAAATGGGGTATATCTTTTTGGATCAAAAGTATCCGTGTGTGCCATGCCGCCAGCCATCCAAAGTAAAATGACTGTATCAGCAGTGGCATTTATTTTTGTCGAATTACAGCCACTTAATAATCCTGCTAATGGTGCACCTGCAGCTAATGCTGCTAGGGTAGCAGTACTGCTATTTTTTAAAAATTCTCTGCGATTCCAATGGCTTGACATAATTAATATTTACTTAAAATGAATTAATAAATAATTTGAAATTCCGGCAATAATAAAATTATCCAAAACAAATCTTCAATGGCATCAGGAGTCGGGGTTTCCCCTAATAATTTTTTAGCTATCGTATATTCAGATTTTGTTGCAGCTCTACCTAAAGCTTGTTGATATATTTCCTTAATAATGACATCTCCAGTAATATATTTGTTTTTCCAAATACTGGCACCTCTTTGGATCATGGAGTTGAATCTATCTCCATTGGTTAATTCTAATGCTTGCAATAAATTTGATTGCGATTCTCTACTGGTGCTGACTGTTTCACGTGTGGGTCTTCCTAGTGATATTAAGAATGGATTATTGTTCACCAATGAAGCGCGCACAAATGCAGCGCCAATAATTGGAGGTAATTTTTTTGGCGCCATCATTTTTCGCTCCTTTTTCTCCTTCTCTTTCTTCTCCCGCGCTATATTCTCCTTGTCTTTGTTCTTGTCCTTCTTTTTCTTCTTATCCTCTGCTTTCTTTTTCTCCTGCCTTTCTTTCTGTTTTTTAATTTCCTCCAGCACCGCTTTTTTATCTACATAGGTAATGGACATAGAGTCGTAAAAAATGGGTGTAATGATAGTGCTTGCCGCATCAGCAAATTGCTCTGCTGACATGCGCTTACGTAATCGCCCTTTGAAAACATATTGTGGAGAGATTATTTTACTCGCATCATTGAAACTTACCGAAGGAAGTTGGTAGGTGTTTGAGGAAGTAATTAAAAACAACAATTCTTTTATGTCGGAATTATTTTTTTGAAAATTAAATGCCATCCAATCTAGTAAGTCCTGACTCCAAGCTTCATTGTCCATCACATCCAATGGTTCAATTAATCCACGACCCATTAATTGCGCCCAAATTCTGTTGACAATGGTGCGATAAAATCTTCCATTGGAAGCTTGTACCATATTGGTGGCTAATTGCGCTAATTTTTCTTCTCTTTTTGCACTGCTGTCAATAGCGCCTAATTCTTTCCAAAGCATACGTGCGCCAGTAAATTTGCCTGTTGGTTTATCGCATCTATTAATTTCAAGTGAGGTGTCAGCGAAAATATTTGCAAATGCATAAGCATCTGTCAATTTCCAATCACTTATAAAACTATTATGGCAGGAAGCACATTTTAAATTAAGTCCTAAAAACACTTGAGATACATTTTGAGCCGCTTGCATTTCAGTACGTTGGCTTGCATTTACTACGCCACGCCATTTGATACCTTCAATAAAACCGTTGGATTCATCCGTTGGATTTAATAATTCTTTTACAAATTGGTCATAGGATTTATTTGATTTTATCGCATTGAATAACCAATAAGTGATATTGCGACGACCACCAGTAATATAGCCTGTCCCTGTATAATCATTTCTTAAAGCGTCATTCCAAAAACTTAACCAGTGTAAGGTGTAATCATCCTTTTGATTAAGTAATTTTCTAATCCAAATTTCTCTTTTATTCTTTCTATTATCCTTTGCGAATTTTTCTAATTCTTCCCCACTAGGAACTAAGCCAACCAGATCCAATGATATACGTCTTAAAAAGGTGTTATCATCCACCACTTTTGGCCAAATTATTTTATTTGCACTAAAATATTGGTTGGTCCAAAGATCAATTGGATTTTTTAAATTTTCAGTAGCTATTGGAAGGGTAGGATTTCTTGGTGCAAGTGGCGCTAATCTGAAAATACTTTTTTCTGAACTATCTGGCCAAGGCGCACCTTTTTGAATCCAAAAATTAATGACTGCAATATCCTCGTCCGATAATTTTTTTCCTTTGGAAGGCATTGCATCTTCGTGATTGGATGGTAGGGTTATGCGACGATATAAATCACTTGCTGCAGGATCGCCAGGTATTACCACAGGTCCATTTTCCCCACCTTTAAAAATCATGTCTCTGCGATCAAGTCGTAAATCACCTTTAATTTTTTCAGGTCCATGACACTTATAACAATTGTGCGCAAAGATGGCCCTCACTTTTACATTAAGTTCAATAGATTGTTGTTTTGTTAAAGGGGTCGTGTCATTTTTTAAAGCACTAACATCAAATTTTGAGTTGATACTTTTATCATAATTATCACTCCAAGGAATCGTGGCTGTTATGTAATCCTTGCCATGCGTTAGTGAAGCGCCAAAGTGTCCTGCGATAGCAACGCCAATCGCGCTTATGAATAACAAAACACGATATAAGTTAATTAGACTTCTTTTATTTTTTTTGTGAATACTGTTTGATAAAAACCAAGTGACTGCTGAAAAAAATGCGGTTCCGATTCCTGTCCATTGATGGATATTAGATGCTTGTAATTCATAACCTCCTTCTTTTACAAGAAGTAAACCCATAATTGCTGATATGATTGCGGCGATAGTTCCAGCAGCTAGAAGTAACCTGATTCCAATGCGAGAAGGGGCATCAAAATTTTTTAAAGTAAATAATTCGAGTAGGGCTGCAAATAAAAGTAAGGAGACTGGGAAATGGACTGCAATGGGGTGAAGCCTACCTAAAAATCGCCAAAGCCAAAAAAAATCGTTACTAACATTATCAGTCGGTGACTCCGCATAACTATTCAATGAAATTTGTAAAAAGCAGAGGATGACTAATGTGCTAATTACAATAGCCAATTTTTTTCTTGGGTAGGATTTATTTTTTACATCTTTCATAAGCAGTTCGTTTTTAAAGATAATTAAAAATGAATTAAAAACTTACTTGATGTATATAATAAATGACCCATGTATTTAGATTATTTTCACCTATTCGCGGTCTATTTTAACCAAAATTAAGCCTTGCGCTTTTTGCTGGGTTTGCTTACCAATGCATGGGATGTTTTAATCAGACTTTGTAAGAGTTTTGCTGGTAGTTGTCTGTTAATGATCATGGTGTTCCAATGTGTTTTATTCATATGGTAACCAGGAATGATATATTCTGAATAATCTTCCCTTTGTGTGATAATATCTTCTGGATCGGCTTTGTAGTTAAAGGAAATAGGTTCTTTACTTAAATTAAGTATTAGAAATAGTTTCCCATGATGTTTAATCACCACCGTGTCTGGCCCAAATGGAGTTGCTTCTTCAGTGTCAGGTAAGGATAATGCGTAATCTAGAATTTCATCAATTTCCATGACGTCAAATTATTATAACAAGAATAACTAAAATTAAAATAATAAATGCATTAAAGCAAAGTGCCACTTAAGAAGAAATAAGCCAAGCTAAAATAAATAAGTATCGCTGTTACATCGACTAAGGTGGCCACAAATGGGGCTGATGAAACTGCAGGGTCAGCACCTAATCTTTTTAAAACAATTGGTAACATGGATCCGGTTATTGTTCCCCATATCACCACACCTAAAATGGTGAACCCAATGGTAATGCCAATTAAAAACCAATGCACGCCATAAAATCCTGGAACAATCATATGCCATGCTGCAACTCTAAAAAATCCAAGGATGCCTAATAAAATACCTAATAAAAAACCACCAATAATTTCTCTTCGTAATATTTTCCACCAATCCGCAATCGTAATTTCACCAACAGCCATGGCTTGTATGATTAAGGTAGATGATTGTGATCCAGAATTTCCACCAGTAGATAAAATCAATGGAATAAAACTTGCGAGTACCAATACTTTTGCCAATTCATCTTCAAAGTAACCCATGGCAGTGGCGGTGAATAATTCACCTATAAATAGTACGACTAGCCAAGTAATTCTTTTTTTGAAGAGTTTAAATATTGAAATATCTAAATAAGGTTCATTCAATGCTTCCATACCCCCCATCTTTTGCATATCCTCACTGAACTCCTCATTCGTAACCCATAAGATATCATCGATAGTTACAATACCTAATAAAACATCGTTGTCATCCACTACAGGTATTGCAGTTCTGTTATTCATTTTAAAAACCTGACTCGCATGCTCTTGGTCATCGTATACATTCAATGCAACAAAGCGCCCATCAATAATTTCAGAGATAATATCATCAGGCTTAGCTAATAATAAATCTCTAATTCTGATATCATCTATTAATCCACCTTTTTCATCTATGATATAGATAACATCAATGGTCTCTGAGTTTTTGCCATATTTTCTGATATTATCTAATACCTGCGCAACGGTATAATGCGGATATACATAAACATAGTCGGGGGTCATTAAACGACCTACACTATCTTCTGGATAACCTAATAAGGAGAGTGTAATTTTTCTTTCTTCCGGATCTAACAATTTTATTAAATCTCTGATCGCCGCTTTAGGTAATTCTTCTAAAAAGTCGGTACGGTCATCCGGTGGAAGTTCATTTAAAATTTTAGCTGTTTTTCGCGCTGGTAATTCCTTAATGATATCCTTTTGTTGGTTGATATCCAGAATTTTAAAAACACTTACCGCGCGGTGTACGGTCATATTATCGATAATAGTCGCCTCCTGTTGGGGAAATTCATTCACCAATTCAACAACATCGCTGATGTTTTGCTCATCTAAAAATTCTTTTAATAGATGTGTGTCCTCCTTGGCGATAATTTCCAAGAAAAGTTCCGATAAATTTATTTCTTCTTTTAATTCATCCAACATGCCTGCAAGTTACGAAAAATTATAAAGGATATATTATATTTATGTTATGATTCTACCCATATTGACAATAGCGCCTTCTCCAAATCGAGGTCGTGGCGTATTCGCTACAGAGGCTATTCAATTGAATACGACTATTGAAATAGCACCTGTTATTGTATTAACAAAGGAGCATCGTATCATTGTCGAGCAAACCCTTTTATATGATTATATTTTTGAATGGGGGGAGGATCACAAATCTGCCGCAGTGGCCCTAGGATATGTATCTATATATAATCATACGATTCATCCAAATTGTGTGTATGAAATGGATTATGAAAATGAAACAATTTCAATCATAACCATCAAAGACATTAAAGTTGGTGAAGAGCTTTTCATAAATTACAATGCAGAAGTTGACCAGGAATCTCCTGTTTGGTTTGAGCAACATTAGCATCATTTAAAATTTGAATAGATTGGATGGATACACCCAATCATTCAAGTGTATTTTTGTTGATCATTGTTCGTTCAATGGGTCAATGAAGCCCAACAATTCCTTAAAAACTCCCTAATATCAACATTTTGCACTAGTTTTTGTTGGCTTATAATAAAATCGGTTGTATTTTTGCATCATGAACAGCAATAACCATACACATCATCATTTTCTAACCAATAGGTAAGCTAAGGGTGTAGGTATGTTTTTCAATATTTATACAAAGGGCTTACTCACGGGTAGGCCCTTTTTTAATGACTATAATTTATAAAAATGACGCGTTTAAAATTAGCGATTCAAAAATCGGGACGATTACATGAGGATTCCATTAAACTTTTAAAGGAGTGTGGTATCGATATTGAAAATGGGGTAAATAAATTAAAAGCTGTAGCGACTAATTTTCCATTGGAGTTGTTCTTTTTAAGAGACGACGATATTCCACAATATGTGGAAGATGGGGTAGCCGATATTGGTTTTGTAGGAGAGAATGTCGTGTATGAAAAATCTAAAAAAGTGGAAGTGGCGTATGCGTTAGGATTTGGTAAATGCAGATTAAGTTTTGCAGTCAACAAAAACGAAACTTTTACCGGCGCAACTTATTTGTCTGGTAAAAAAATTGCCACCAGTTATCCTGTATTGGTTCAAAAATATTTGAAAGAAAATAAGATACAAGCGGAAATTCATGAAATTAGTGGAAGTGTTGAAATTGCCCCTGGTATTGGATTGGCAGATGTGATCTGTGATTTAGTTAGCAGTGGATCAACCTTGTTTATGAATGGATTAATTGAGGCAGATACTATTTTAAATTCACAAGCCGTTTTAATTAAGCGTCCTGCATTAGATTCGGAAGCCACTGCAATTTTAGAAAGATTATTGTTCCGCATAGAATCCGTAAAAAAGGCGAAAAAAAATAAGTATGTGTTGTTAAATGCGCCTAATGCAAATTTGGAAAACATTATTTCATTATTGCCGGGAATGAAAAGTCCTACGGTTGTTGCACTAGCGACGCCGGGTTGGAGTAGTGTACATAGTGTTATTGCAGAAAGTGATTTTTGGGAAATAATTGAAAAATTAAAACTGGCAGGTGCAGAAGGAATTCTTGTAGTGCCGATAGAAAAAATGATTTTATAATGATGAAAATTTTCAGTGAACCAAAGCGTAATGAATGGGCATCGATTATTGAGCGGCCTTCTATAGATGCTGCGCAATTGAATGATAATGTTCGAAATATTATTGACGAAGTTATCGTTGGGGGTGATGCTGCAATAAAAAAAATCACTTTGCAATTCGATCGCGTTTCAATCAATGAATTAAAACTGCCTGCTGAAAAAATCACAGCTGCAGAAAATTCATTAACGACAGCTTTAAAAACAGCAATTCAGTTGGCAAAAGTTAATATTGAAATTTTTCACAATAGCCAAATACAAAAAGTAGAACGAATTGAGACCATGCCGGGTGTTTGGTGTTGGAGAAAATCAGTAGGGATTGAAAAAGTTGGAATTTATATTCCAGGAGGATCTGCTCCTTTATTTTCAACAGTATTGATGCTAGGGGTACCCGCAAAAATGGCCGGCTGTAAAGAAATTATTTTATGTACACCGCCCAATGAACATGGTGAAATTCATCCTGCAATTTTATATGCCGCTTCATTGGTAGGGGTTACTGCAATATATAATGTGGGCGGCGCTCAGGCAATTGCGGCAATGGCATATGGTACAACAACGATACCCAAAGTGCATAAAATATTTGGACCAGGGAATCAATATGTAACTGCTGCAAAACAGTTGGTGCAACAAAATGGTATTGCTATTGATATGCCAGCAGGACCAAGTGAAGTTTGTGTATGGGCAGATGAAAATGCAATACCTTCATTTGTCGCAGCTGATTTATTATCACAAGCGGAACACGGTCCAGATAGTCAGGTTATTTTAGTCGCTAACAATAAAGCAATTGTTGACGCCATACAACTTGAAATAGATTTACAGTTGATAGCACTTCCTAGGAAGGATATTGCAGCAAAAGCTTTAGCGAATTCAAAAGCAATCATTTTGAATAACCAAGATCAGGCAATTGATTTAATAAATGCATATGCGCCAGAACATTTAATTTTAGCAGTGGATAATGCATTGCAAATAGCTGATAAAATTATAAATGCGGGGTCGGTATTCATTGGTAATTATTCACCAGAATCCGTTGGGGATTATGCAAGTGGAACCAATCATACTTTACCAACGAACGGTCATGCAAATGCCTATAGCGGTGTCAGCTTAGATAGTTTTGTTAAAAAAATAACTTTTCAACAACTAACAGAGCGGGGTTTAATGAATATAGCACCCACCGTAATTGAAATGGCGGAGGCAGAAGGTTTACAAGCGCATAGCAATGCAGTATCAGTTAGAATCAATTTGATAAAATCAAAATTATAAAAATGAATTTTGACATTAAAAAAATCGTTAGGCCCAATATTGAAACATTAAAGGCATATTCATCTGCGAAGGATGAGTATACAGGCGAAGCCAATGTTTTATTAGATGCGAATGAAAATAGTTTGGGTTCGCCGACCACAAAATGGTATAACAGGTACCCAGATCCTTATCAAAAAGCGGTAAAAGAAAAAATTGCTTTTATCAAACAAATTCCTGCCTCGAAAATATTTTTAGGAAACGGAAGCGACGAGTGTATTGATATTTTGTTTCGCACTTTTTGCGAACCAGGAAAGGATAATATAATTATATGCCCTCCTACGTATCCGATGTATGAGGTAAATGCAAATATAAATTGTATTGAAATTAAGTCAGCGCCCTTATTGCCGGATTATCAATTAAATGTGGCGCATATTGAACAATTAGTGAATGAACATACTAAAATAATTTGGATTTGTTCCCCCAACAATCCTACAGGGAATTCCTTAGATCGAATTGATATTGAAACTATATTAAATCATTTTAATGGTTTGGTGGTGGTGGACGAAGCCTATATTAATTTTTCAAAGCAAAAATCTTTCAGTGCTTCATTAATTGATTATCCAAATTTAGTGGTGTTGCAAACCTTAAGTAAAGCATGGGGCTTGGCGGGTTTGCGATTAGGTATGTGTTTTGCAAGTGAAGCAATTATAGGTTACATGAATAAAGTAAAAGCACCTTATAATATAAATATAGTAACCCAGGAATTGGCTTTACAAGCTTTGGATGAAGTGGGACAGGTAAATGATATGATTCAGCATTTGGTGGATATGCGTATCGCTTTAGCAGAAGTAATTCAGAGTATGCCCTATGTTGAAAAGGTATATCCTTCTGATACTAATTTCTTATTGGTTAAAATACCCAAAGCCAGCGAGTTATATCGTTATTTGTTAACACAAGGAATTGTGGTCCGAGATAGGTCGAGTCTTGAAAATTGTTCAGATAGTTTAAGGATTACCGTAGGAACAGAGCAGGAAAATACACAGTTGGTGGATGCGATGGCGAATTGGATTAATTTGACATTTACATTAGACTAGATATCCTAATATTTTATTAAATTACACAATCATTTTATAATTAAAAATGGGTCATATGAAAAAAGGAATATATCTTTTATTATTATCTATCAGCATTCATTTTTTAGCGAAAGCACAGGACAATGCAGGATTAACTTTACCTACTGGGTTTAAAGCAAATTTATTTGCTGAAAATATTGGAAGTGCTAGACATATTGCCATCTCAAAAAACGGGGTTGTTTTTGCAAAATTGAATAGAGCAGACAAACAAGGTAGAACCATTATTAGATTAGCCGATGAAAACAAGGATGGTGTTTCCGATAATATAACAGGTTGGGCAAATTATGGAGGCACTGGCATTTATTTAACTGGTAATGCCTTATACGCAAGTTCAAATGAAGCTGTATTTAAATATGAATTAGACAGTAAGGATGAGGTTGTAAATCCATTAAGTCCAATTACTGTGGTAAGTGGTTTAATCAGCCGTCGTCAACATGAATCAAAATCCATTACTTTTGATAAAACAAATAATATATATGTAAATATTGGTGCTTATTCTAATGCATGTCAAGAAAAAGATAGAACACCTGGTGGAAAGGGGATGATGCCATGTCCTATTTTGGATTCAGCGGGGGGTATTTGGAAATTTGATGCAAGCAAGGAGAATCAAACCTATGGTGACGGGAAAAGATATGCTACTGGTTTAAGAAATGTTATCGGACTAGATTGGAATCCACAAGCCAATAAATTATATGTAGCACAACATGGACGTGATCAATTAAATACTTTTTTCCCAAGCTTATATACAGATGCACAAAACGCAGAGTTACCAGCAGAAACTTTTTATGAGATAAATGAGGGGGACAATGCGGGATGGCCCTATGTTTATTATGATAATTTCCAACATAAAAAAATAGTTTCTCCTGAATATGGCGGAGATGGTAAAAAAGAAGGCGCTAGTGATATTAAAAATCCAGCAGTCGCATTTCCAGCACATATGGCACCCATGGGCGTATTATTTTATACAGGCAATCAATTTCCTGCAAAATATAAAAATGGGGCATTTATTACTTTTCATGGTTCATGGAATAGAGCGCCATTGCCTCAGGAAGGATTTTTTGTTGCATTTGTTCCTTTTAAAAATGGCAAAGCGACAGGGGAGTGGGAAATATTTGCCAATGGATTTGCAGGAACGGTGGATGGTGCTAAAATTACCAGCACACGAAATGCGAAAGCGAGACCTTGCGGTTTAGCACAAGGACCTGATGGATCCATTTATGTTAGTGATGATACGAAGGGGTCTATTTTTAAAATTTCTTATCAAAAATAATTTTCTAAATATTTTATTTGCATATGGGTTATAGTAAAATTCGATGTTTTCTTTTTGGAGCAATAATTATAATGTTATTTGTTTCAATTAAAACACAGGCACAAAATTTAGAAAACGGAAAAAAAATATATCAGACCAAATGTTTGGTTTGTCATCAATCAGATGGGGGTGGCGTTCCAAATATGAATGCACCCTTGGATGGGGCAAGCAATGTAATTGGTAATGATATTGCCAGGTTGGTAAAAATTATAAAAAATGGTTTTAATGAAAGGGTGGAGCTAGATGGTTTATATTATAGTAATTCAATGACGGCGAATCCTGATTTGACGCCTGCGCAAATTAGTGATGTGTTAAGTTATATAAGAACTAGTTGGAGTAATAAAGCAACAAAAGTAACCACCGTTCAAGTGCAACAAGCAATTAAAGGGAATCAAAAAACAAGTGCAAAGTAGTGAATCACTTTGCGAGTTAAATTTTAAATTATGCGTCCTATATTATTTATTGATCGAGATGGTGTTATACTGGAAGAACCAAAAACCGATTTTCAGATTGATCATATTGACAAAACAAGTTTTGTTCCTGGGGCAATAACTAATTTGAATAAAATTGCTACTGAGTTAGGATTTTATAAGGTGATGGTAACCAATCAAGATGGATTAGGGACTGATGCATATCCAACGAATCATTTTGAACCTTTTCAGCAATTAATGATACGCACTTTAGCTGCAGAAAATTTTGTTTTTGATGAGATAAAAGTGGACACTTCTTTTGCCAAGGATAATTTGCCAACGCGTAAGCCTGGGATTGGTCTTGTTCAGCATTTGATGAATAATGAAAATTTTGACATTGCAAATTCATTTGTCATTGGTGACAGATGGAGTGATATACAATTAGCAAAAAACATGGGTTGCAAGGCGATTTATTTTAAATCGGGCAATCATGAATTGACGCCTGAACAAGCTTTAGCATTTAAAAGCACCATCGCGTTAGAGACAACGAACTGGTCGGCCATCTATTCTTTTTTAAAATTAGGTTTGAGAAAAGTACAACATGAAAGAAATACGAAGGAAACTAAAATTAGTATTTCTTTAAATATGGATGGTAGCGGTCAAGCGGATATTAAAACCGGATTGGGCTTTTTTGATCATATGTTGGAGCAAATTGCAAGACATGGTTCCATTGATTTAGCGATTAACTGCGATGGGGATTTGCATATCGATGAACACCATACCATTGAAGACGTAGGGATTGCTTTGGGAGAAGCTTTTGCTTTGGGTTTAGCTGATAAGCGGGGCATGGAAAGATATGGTTATGCACTTCCAATGGATGAGGCAGAAGCCAAAGTTTTAATTGACTTTGGAGGGCGCAATTGGATTGTATGGGATGCTAGTTTTACTCGTGAAAAAGTAGGTGAAATGCCGACTGAAATGTTTTTCCACTTTTTTAAATCATTCAGTGATGCAGCAAAAGCCAATTTAAATATTAGCTGTAAAGGGGAAAATGAGCATCATAAAATTGAAGCCATATTTAAAGCCTTTGCTAAGGCCATTAAAATGGCGGTACATCGCAATCCAGCCAGTGACCAGTTGCCGAGTACCAAGGGGGTTTTGTAAGGACAGTCACCTGATCCGTGGCTAACAATTGATAGGGTAAACCTTACTTTTTTTGGATTTATAAAGGCATTTTCCTTAAATTTGCAATAAGATGATAAAAACAAACAATATATGGTGGTGGCATACAAAATCCGTTAGGGTATTGTAGTGACATAACTATATTGTCAAATTATACATAAACCCTAACAGCAATGTTGGGGTTTATTTTTTTACTAAATGACCAAAGGAAAAAATGAAAAAAATTGTAATTCAAACGGAAGTAACAAAAATGTTAGCCGATACTTTTACGCCGGTAGGTATTTACCTGCGCTTAAGGGATCGTTTTCGTGATACCATTTTATTAGAAAGCACGGATTCGCATGCTTCAGAAAATAGCTATTCTTTTATTGGCGTAAATGCGATTGGCGGAATTGAGATTTCTTCTTTAAATCAGATTGAATATAAATATCCGAATCAAGAGCCTGAAAAAGAAACCATCCATCATGTGCATGATGCGCCTGATCGTATTTGGTCCTATATGCAACAATATGAAATGAAAGTCGCTAACTTAAAAGAAGCTTCTTTTGGCCAAGGCCTTTATGGCTATACTACTTATGATGCCATTCCATTTTTTGATTCTATTCAGTTTAAAAAGGAAGCTGATATTATTCCTTTAATGCGCTATCGATTATATCAATATGTGATTGCGTTTAATCATTTTAAAGATGAAATATTTATTTGTGAAAATAAAATAGATGGAATTGATTCCGAATATAATGCTTTGATGTCCTTTATTAAAAGTAAGGATGTACCGCAATATCCTTTTTTCATCAAAGGAACTGAAAGGGTCAACCAAACGGATGCCGAATTTATAAAAGTGGTGAAGCAAGGAATTCAACATTGTATGAGAGGGGATGTATTTCAAATTGTATTAAGTCGCAGATTTCAGCAATCCTTTCAAGGCGATGAATTTAATGTGTATCGCACCTTACGGAACATTAATCCTTCGCCATATTTGTTCTTTTTTGATTACGGGGATTATAAATTGATGGGATCTTCACCGGAAGCGCAAATCATCATTAAAAATGGTAAAGCGGTGGTGCATCCAATCGCAGGAACTTTTAAAAGAAGTGGGGATGAAGCAACGGATGCTATAATGACACAGAAATTATTGGATGATCCGAAGGAAAATGCAGAACATGTGATGTTGGTTGATTTAGCTCGCAATGATTTAAGTAGGGTATGTAGCGATGTTCACGTAAAGCATTACCGTCAGGTACATTATTATAGTCATGTGATTCATTTGGTCAGTGAAGTGGAAGGGTCAGTTGCTAAGGATGCAAATCCTTTTCAATTGATTTCAAAAACATTTCCTGCAGGGACATTAAGTGGGGCACCTAAATTTAAGGCGATGCAGTTAATTGACGGGATGGAGCCCACCAAAAGATCCTATTATGGCGGTTGTATTGGCTTTGTAGGTTTTGATGGCAGTTGTAATCAAGCAATCATGATTCGTACTTTTTTGAGTCAGCAAAACACTTTGACTTATCAGGCAGGTGCTGGTGTGGTTGCGGCAAGTGTACCTGAAAATGAATTACAAGAAGTTAATAACAAACTTAATGCATTAAAAATGGCGATGGTATTGGCTGAAAAGATTCACGAATAAAACAAAAAATATTTTGAATTACATCGAAATATAAAAAATAAATCAAGGTTAAATTAGAAAGAAAATAAAGTGAAAATGAAAATATTAGTATTTGACAATTACGATTCCTTTACCTACAACTTGGTGCAATTAATCAAAGAATTAGCACCAAAAGCAGTGGTGGAAGTTTTTCGTAATGATGAAATTGCATTAGAAGCGGTTAAAGCTTACGATAAAATTTTATTATCGCCAGGTCCAGGTGTGCCTTCCGAGTCGGGCTTGTTATTGCCGTTGATTAAGGAGTACGCTGCAAGCAAATCCATTTTTGGTGTTTGTTTGGGGCAGCAAGCTATTGGTGAATCCTTTGGTGGTCAATTAACTAATTTATCAAAAGTGTATCATGGCATCGCTACCCCTATTGAATTAACAACGCCTTCGGTATTGTTTGAAGGCTTGCCTGCTAAATTTAGTGTGGGACGATACCATAGCTGGGTGGTGGACGAAAAAAACTTCCCTGCTGATTTGATTGTTACATCTAAAGATGAAAATGGGTATATCATGTCTTTAGAGCATAAAACTTATGATGTAAAGGGGGTGCAATATCATCCTGAAAGTGTATTAACACCTGAGGGCGGTAAAATTATTAATAACTGGTTAAAAATTTAAAAAATATTTTAACACTAGAAATACGATGAAAAAAATATTACAATATTTATTTGAACACAAGTCCTTAACCAGGGAACAAGCCATGGAAGTATTGGTGGACATCTCCAATGGAAAATACAATGAGCATGAAATTACTTCATTCATTACGGTGTATTTAATGCGTAGTATTACCATTGATGAGTTAATGGGTTTTAGAGATGCACTACTTTCTTTAGCAGTAAAAGTAAATCTAGGGGTGGATAATGCCATTGACATTGTGGGAACAGGTGGTGATGGGAAGGATACTTTTAATATTTCAACATTGGCATGCTTTATTGTGGCAGGCGCAGGTCAGCCTGTGGTGAAGCATGGCAATTATGGGGCATCAAGTATCAGTGGGTCTTCCAATGTAATGGAACAATTGGGCTATAAATTTAAAAACGAGGAAGCTGCTTTAGCAAAAGAAGTAAAAGAAGCCGGTATTTGTTTTTTACATGCACCCTTATTTCATCCAGCATTAAAAACAGTAGGTCCTTTAAGAAGAAATATGGGAGTGCGAACTTTTTTCAATATGCTAGGCCCGATTGTAAATCCTGCGCAACCAAAATTTCAATTAATAGGGGTGTATAATTTAGAGATGGCTAGGATATATAATTATGTATTACAGTTATTAGACAAGGAGTTCACCATCATTCATAGTTTAGATGGGTATGATGAAATTTCATTAACCACGGATACTAAAATATTATCTAATACGGGAGAATCAATTAGAACGCCATATCAATTAGGTAAAAAGCGTGTTTTTGCAGCTGAATTAGAAGGGGGCAATACGGTGGCTGAGGCAGCAGCTATTTTTAAAAATATTATTGAAGGGAACGGGACTTGGTCTCAAAATGCTGTGGTGCTGGCAAATGCTGCCATGGCATTGCATGTAACAGGCAAGTATGAAAATTATGATTTGGCTTTTCAAGCTGCAGTGAATAGTTTGGAAACGGGTGCGGCAAATAATTGTTTACAAAAATTAATTAGTCTACAATAATGAGCACAAATATATTAGCAAAAATTGTAGCAAGTAAGTTTGGTGAAGTGGCTGAACGAAAAAAACAAATTAGCATTGCGCAATTAGAGGCCATGCCTTTATTTGAACAAAAAGGGTATTCATTGAAGGCGAATTTATTGGATAAAACAAAAACCGGTATTGTCGCAGAGTTTAAAAGACAATCACCCTCAAAGGGGATCATCAATGCGATTGCTAATGTTGCAGAAGTAACAAAAGCATATAGTGATTTTGGTGCTTCAGGAGTTTCCGTGTTAACAGATGGGCCCTATTTTGGTGGAAGCTTAGCTGATTTAAACATTGCAGTGCAAAATACTATTCCAGTATTGCGTAAAGAGTTTATCATTGATGAGTTTCAAATCATTGAAGCAAAAGCACATGGCGCATCTGTGATATTATTAATTGCCTCTTGCTTAACACCAGCAGAAACTGAATTGTTGGCCGGCACAGCAAAGGAGCTGGGGATGGAGGTGTTATTAGAACTACATGATGAAACGGAGTTGGTATATATATGTGATGAAGTTGACTTTGTTGGAATTAACAATAGAAGTTTAAAATCCTTTGAGGTAAATATTGAACATTCTTTAAAATTAAAGAACATGTTGCCTAAAGAGAAGTTAAGTATTGCGGAGAGCGGTATTTATGATTTGGCTACTTTTCAGTTATTGAAAAAGGAAGGGTTTGATGGATTTTTAATGGGGGAGTATTTTATGAAACAAGCGGATCCTGCAAAAGCTTTTGAATTATTTGTATCACAAATTAAATCAAGTAGCAATGCAATTTAAAGTATGTGGCATCACTGATATAGCCCAAGCCGTTGCGCTTGATGAAATAAAAGTAAATTATATTGGGTTTATTTTTTATCCGTCATCCAAGCGTTATGTTTTAAATCAGTTGACATTAAATCAGCTGGCTGATTTTAACCCAAAGCATGCAAAAAAAGTAGGCGTTTTTGTGAATGAGCCTTTAGAACAGTTGATTGATCTCATAAGCAAAGCCAAATTGGATATTGTACAATTACATGGTGATGAGGATGCACAATATTGTGCAAAAATTAATCAAGTAGTCCCAGTTGTGAAGGTATTTAGGGTTGGTAATTGTTTACCTGATTTTGCAGCATACGAAACTGCAGCAACTTTTTATCTATTTGATACCGATAGTGCTTTATATGGAGGTACAGGACAACATTTTAATTGGGAGCTGATCAAAAATACTGATTTCAATAAGCCCTATTTTTTAAGTGGCGGTATTGGTCCAAATGATATACATGGGATTGAAGTGATGAAAAAGACAAAAGCTGGGAACTGTTTATTAGCGATAGATGTAAATAGCCAATTTGAAACAGCACCAGGAACAAAAAATTTAGAATTAATTAAAACTTTTATAAATGCAAGCATTTAACACACAATTAAATTATCAAAATCCAAGTATCGAAGGGTATTATGGTGAATTTGGTGGTGCGTATATCCCTGAGATGTTATTTAAAAATGTAGAAACCCTCAAAGCGGAGTATTTGAAAATAATGCAGGACCCTACCTTTATCGCCGAAGTGGATGCCTTATTGAAAGATTATGTGGGTAGACCTACGCCGCTTTTTTATGCGGAAAGATTAAGCAAAGAAATAGGTGCAAATATTTATTTAAAGCGAGAGGATTTGTGCCATACAGGCGCCCACAAAATTAATAACACCATTGGTCAAATTGTTTTGGCCAAAAGATTAGGGAAAACAAAAATTATTGCTGAAACAGGTGCTGGCCAACATGGCGTAGCCACTGCAACAGTTTGTGCATTGAAGGGTATGGAATGTGTGGTGTACATGGGGGAAAAAGATATTGAAAGACAAGCGCCCAATGTAGCAAGAATGAAAATGCTCGGCGCAACAGTGGTGCCCGCCACAAGCGGAAGTAAAACATTGAAGGATGCAACCAATGAAGCAATACGTGCTTGGATTAATGAGCCTAATGAAACACATTATATTATAGGAAGCGTTGTTGGCCCACACCCTTATCCAGATATGGTGGCTCGTTTTCAAAGTGTGATTAGTAAAGAAATGCGCTTACAGTTAAAGGAAAAATTAGGGAATGAATTACCTACGCATGTGGTAGCCTGTGTCGGGGGTGGAAGTAATGCTGCTGGTGCATTTTATCATTTTTTAAATGAACCTACTGTTGCATTGGTGGCTGTTGAAGCAGCTGGACATGGGGTTCATTCAGGATTAAGTGCTGCGACCACCCAATTAGGAACGCATGGTATTTTGCATGGTAGTAAAAGTATTGTGATGCAAACCAGTGATGGTCAGGTGGTAGAGCCCCATAGTATTTCAGCAGGATTGGATTACCCAGGTATTGGCCCATTGCATGCATTTTTATATGAAAGCAAGAGAGGTACTTTTTTAAGTGCCACAGATGAAGAGGCATTGGCTTCAGCTTTTCATATTTCACAAATTGAAGGCATCATACCTGCATTGGAGACAGCGCATGCCTTTTCAGTGTTGCCTAAATTAGGTTTAAAACCAACTGATGTGGTGGTGGTTTGTTTAAGTGGAAGAGGTGATAAGGATTTGGCAACCTATATGGAGCATTTGTAATTGCACTTTTAATAAATGAGAAATTTAATAAAATAAAAATGAAATTTTGGGACAAAATTCGAGCCAATAAAATCTTAATGAAAATATAAAGTATGTCAAGATTAGAAAATTTATTTAAAGCGCAATCAAAGCGCGTATTGAATGTATATTGTACAGCAGGATATCCTAATTTGAATAGTACATTACAGATTATGGAAAGCTTGCAGGAAAATGGTGCAAATATTATTGAGTTGGGGATGCCTTATAGTGATCCACTGGCCGACGGAGAAGTGATTCAATCAAGTAGTCTTCATGCATTGTCCAATGGCATGACCTTGCAGGTATTATTTGAGCAATTAAGTGAAATGCGCAAAACAATTCATATTCCAGTAGTATTAATGGGGTATATGAATCCAATATTACAATATGGTTTTGAAGCTTTTTGTGCGCGTGCAAAGGAAGTAGGCGTGGACGGTTTAATTTTACCTGATTTGCCTTTGTACGAGTTTGAAAACATCTATGGAAAAACGATAAAAGACAACGGGCTTGATTTTATTTTCCTGGTCACCCCGGAAACTCCGGAACAAAGATTAAGAAAATTAGATAGTTTAAGTTCAGGATTTTTATATGCAGTAAGTTCATCCGCAACCACTGGGAAGGATAAGGATTTTTCGCAAGTAGCCCTATACTTAAAAAGGCTGCAACAAATGAATTTAAAGAATCCAATATTAGTTGGATTTGGAATCAAGGATAAGCAAAGCTTTGACGCAGTGAATGAATTCACACATGGTGCGATTATTGGGTCAGCTTATATTAATGCTTTGTCAAAGGGAGATAATGTTGGTGTAACAACAAAGCAATTTTTAAATGGGGTTTTGGGTAATTAAATTAACATGAATACAGTAATCATTCAATATAATGCAGGTAATATTCAATCCGTTTTGTACGCATTGGAAAGAATTGGCATGACAGCAGTGGTGACGGATGATCCAAGCTTGATACAATCCGCTGACAAGGTTATTTTCCCTGGAGTAGGGGAAGCAAGCACAGCGATGCAATATTTAAAGGAACGCAATTTGGATGTATTAATTGCTGAGTTAAAACAACCCGTATTAGGTATTTGTCTTGGCATGCAATTGATGTGCAGGTATTCTGAAGAAAATAATACCCCTTGTTTGGGAATTTTTGATGAACAGGTTCAAAAGTTTATAACTACCGAACCAACGCTTAAAATACCACAAATGGGGTGGAATACTATTTGTGATTTAAAATCTGATTTATTTACCTCGGTTCCTGAAAATAGTTTCGCCTATTTTGTACATGGATATTATGCAACCCTTGGTAAGCATACTATTGCCAAAACTGATTACATTCAAACTTATAGTGCTGCCTTACAAAAAAATAATTTTTATGGCGTACAGTTTCACCCTGAAAAGTCGGCCTTGGTAGGAGAACAAATTATTAAAAACTTTATCGCACTTTAAACAAAATACAAATATGCAAATTATTCCAGCCATTGACATTATTGAAGGAAAGTGTGTTCGTTTAACGGAAGGCGACTATGCGCAAAAAAAAATATACAATGAAAATCCATTAGAAGTTGCAAAGGCTTTTGAGGGGATTGGTTTAATGCGCTTGCATTTGGTTGATTTAGATGGCGCAAAAGCTGGGGAGGTGATTAATTGGAAAGTATTAGAGAAAATTGCTACGCAAACTTCTTTGAAGATTGATTTTGGCGGAGGTATTAAAAAAGAAGCAACGTTAAAAATGGTGTTAGAGTCGGGCGCTACTTTTGCAACGATTGGAAGTTTGGCAGTTAAAAATCCGGAATTATTTCAGGAATGGATTTCGAGGTTTGGTGCAGAAGTGTTTATGTTAGGCGCTGATGTTTTTGAAGAAAAAATTGCGATTGGCGGCTGGCTAGAAAAAACCAATATTACCGTATTTGATTTTATGAAAATGTATATGGACAAAGGGGTGAGTCAAATGTTTTGTACGGATATCCAAAAGGACGGAAAACTACAAGGACCTTCGATTGCATTGTATGAAAAAATAATTAATCAATTCCCCACATTAAATTTAATTGCAAGTGGCGGAGTTAGTTCCTTAGATGATTTAATTGAATTGGAGGAAATTGGTTGCAGTGCTGCAATAGTTGGGAAGGCGATTTATGAAAATAAAATAACAATTAGTGATTTGGCTAATTTTAATTAATTGGCGCAAATAAAAATATTTACATGTTAACCAAACGAATTATACCCTGTTTAGATATTAAAGATGGCCGCACTGTCAAAGGGGTCAACTTTGCCGAATTGCGGGATGCGGGTGATCCGATTGAATTAGCTGCGCTATATGCATTACAAGGCGCGGATGAATTGGTTTTTTTGGACATCACAGCAACAGTAGAAAAAAGAAAAACCTTAAGTGAATTAGTCAATAAAATCGCACATAAAATTAATATCCCATTTACCGTGGGCGGGGGGATAAAAACCGAGGAAGATGTGAGCGTATTATTGCAAAATGGCGCAGATAAAATTTCTATAAATACTGCAGCTTATATAGATCCTACTATTATTAAAAGCTTTGCAAAAAACTTTGGAAGTCAATGTGTGGTTTTGGCGATTGATACCAAATGTGAAGCAGATGGTAATTGGTATGTGTATTTAAATGGAGGGCGTCAAAAAACGGATACCTTAACTACGGAATGGGCAAAAAAAGCGGTGGATTTAGGGGCCGGTGAAATATTGTTGACTTCTATGAATCATGATGGAACCAAACAAGGTTTTGCATTAGATATTACCGCAACGCTATCATCTACCTTACCTGTGCCTATTATTGCTTCAGGCGGTGGCGGGGAGTCGGCACATTTTTATGATGTTTTTACTACTGGGAAAGCGGATGCGGCATTAGCAGCGAGTATATTTCATTACAAGGAATTAGCAATACCTGATTTGAAACAATATCTAAATAATAAAGGCATCCCTATTCGGTTATAAGTTTACCTCAAACCAAAACTTTAATTAATTTTAATTATGAATATCAATTTTACAAAATATGCGGATGGCTTGGTTCCTGCTATCATTCAAGATATCAACACGAAAAATGTGTTGATGTTGGGGTTTATGAATCAAGCGGCAGTGGATGCAACTATTTCACTAAAAAATGTTACATTTTTTAGTCGTTCAAAGAATAGGTTATGGACCAAAGGGGAGGAAAGTGGAAATTTTCTTCAATATATAAGTATGGCACTTGATTGCGATCAAGATACTTTATTAATACAGGCGGTTCCATTAGGCCCAGTTTGTCATACTGGGACAGCGACCTGCTGGGGTGAGGATACTGAAAATGATTTTTCATTTCTACATCAATTGGAGCAAATAATTGAATCACGTAAAAATGCTGACCCTTCAAGTTCCTATGTAGCAAGTTTATTTTCGAAGGGGATTAATAAAATTGCGCAAAAAGTAGGAGAGGAAGCTGTGGAATTAGTGATAGAAGCCAAAGACGATGATGCAAAATTATTTTTAGACGAATCTGCTGATTTATTATTTCATTATATGATTTTACTAAAAGCCAAGGGCTACCAGCTTAGTGATATCGCAAAAGTGTTAAAACAAAGACATCAAAGTTAAATTACTTATATTTACATTTCAATTTTTTAAATGATACCTATGAAAAAATGGATAATTGGGTTTTTAGTAATGTGTATTTATACAAATTTAAGTGCACAAGGAATTGTAATAAATGGAGAATTAAAAAATTTACCTGACAGTACGGTGGTGACTTTATTAGATGGAATGGGAAATAAGGAAGTAGCATCAGTCAAAGCAATTGGCGGAAAATTTATATTAAAAGCAAGTACTAATTTTACGAGTATTTTTATTGTTGGATTTAGTGGCTTACAACAGAAACTCCCTTTATTTATTAATAACGAAAAAGTAAGTATTACTGGGGATATTCAAGCGCCTAATAATATTCAGTACCAAGGCTCACCAAGTCATGCTGTATATCAATCCTATATGGCGGTGATGAATCCGAAGATGGAAGCCTATTTCAAAAGTTTAGCAGCGGTACAAGGGGAGAAAAATGAAAAAAGTAAGGACTCCTTGTCGCAAATTGCAGAAAGTCAGTCCAAGGATCTAATTTTTACTTATGAAAATATGAGTAGAATTAACAAGTCATCACCCGTGACCACCTTCTTCTTATTTCAATATGCGAATATATTTCCATCGGTTAAAGATCAATTGGCTACCTACTACGATATGCTACAAGGGGATGCCAAAACGGGTCCTTTTGCTGATGTCATTAGTAAAACTTTAACCTCAAGTAGTTTTGGAAAGATTGGATCTGCTATGCCTGATTTTACGCAAAATGATCAGAATGGTAAGCCAGTTCGCTTATCCTCATTTAAGGGCAAATATGTGTTGGTTGATTTTTGGGCAAGCTGGTGCGGACCTTGTCGTGCTGAGAATCCAAATGTGGTGAAAGCTTTTAATGATTTTAAGTCAAAAAACTTCACCATATTAAGTGTTAGCTTGGATAATAGCAAGGACAAGTGGTTGGAGGCTATCAAAAAAGACGGTTTAACATGGACCCATGTAAGTGATTTGAAATATTGGAAAAATGAAGTAGCCGTTCAATTTGGTATTGAAAGTATTCCAGCAAGTTTCATTTTAGATCCTGCAGGAAAAATTATCGCAAGAGATTTAAGAGGCGCTGATTTACGCAATAAAATCGCATCACTTTTAGCTAAATAA